>UQNU01000004.1 GCA_900542555.1 uncultured Collinsella sp. | reverse complement strand
TCTACACTTCTAGCTTCGTCGGCAGCGTCAGATGTGTATAAGAGACAGATCATGCCAAACGAGAACAGCTACGAAGTCGCGCTGCAAAAGAGCAACGCCATTCGCGAGGGCCTGGCCAAGACGCCCGAGAAGTTCACCATGCTTACCGGCGACCGCCCCACCGGTCGTCTGCACCTGGGCCACTACTTTGGCACCCTCAAGGGCCGCGTTGAGCTGCAGAACATGGGCGCCAAGACCAACGTGCTCATCGCCGACTACCAGGTCATCACCGACCGCGACACCACCGAGCACATCCAGGACAACGTGTACAACATGGTCATGGACTACCTTGCCTGTGGCATCGACCCCGACAAGACCATGATTTACGCGCACTCCGCCGTGCCCGCCGCCAACCAGCTCATGCTGCCGTTCCTGTCGCTGGTTTCCGAGGCCGAGCTGGCGCGCAACCCCACCGTCAAGGCCGAGATGGAGGCCTCGGGCCACGAGCTCACCGGTCTTCTGCTCACCTATCCGGTGCATCAGGCCTGCGACATCCTGTTCTGCAAGGGCAATGTGGTTCCCGTCGGCCGCGACCAGCTGCCGCATATCGAGCTCACCCGCACCATCGCCCGCCGCTTTAACAACCGCTACGGCAAGGTGTTCCCCGAGGTCGACGCGCTGCTGTCCGAGACTCCGCTGCTGCCCGGCCTGGACGGTCGCAAGATGAGCAAGAGCTACGGCAACGCCATCAACATCTCGATGACCGCCGAGGAGACGGCCAAGCGCATCAAGAAGAGCCAAACCGACTCTGAGCGCATGATCACGTTCGATCCCGAGAACCGTCCCGGCGTTTCCGGCCTGCTTTCGACCGCCGCGATCTGCACCGGCCGTTCCGAGGTCGAGATTGCCGAGGAGATTGGCATGGGCGGCTCCGGCCAGCTCAAGAAGTACGTGACCGAGGCCGTCAACGAGTACTTCGCGCCGATCCGCGAGCGTCGTCAGCGCTACGAGAACGATCTGGACTACGTGAAGGACGTGCTGCACGAGGGCAACCGTCGCGCCAACGAGATCGCCGAGCAGACCCTGGCCGAGGTTCGGGACGCCATGGGCATGGTGTACTAGACCGACCTGCTGGCTTGAACTTTCGATTGCTATAGGGCGGGCGCTACGGCGTCCGCCTTTTTTGGTGCCCGACCGGTTCGGCTCCGCCCATCGCACTCCCCCGACAAACGGGAACGGGCCCGCCGGCAGTCAGTTGCCAGCGGGCCCGTTCCCGAAGTACACCGTTGAATCGCACAGAGGGGAGGGATGCGAATCAAACTCAACAGGGCAGGCTTTTTCATCGCCTATTGCCTGCTCCGTCGCTGAATACAATATAGTTCACCGTGGTTTACTTTGCAGCATCAATATGAGCCGCCATAGCTTCTCCATAAGTTAGCCCAGGTAAACCTGTAAAGGAAAACCATCACAAAGGGGACAGGCACCTTTGTGATGGTTTTGGCCACGACAGAGCTGTTAGAGTCCGGCAGGCCAGCGACAGGCGGCCAAGTCGACGTGCACGTCGTCCTTAAACGCCACACCCTCCCCTAGCAAAAGCTCACGTTGAGCATCGGGACCGCCAAAAGCAAAACCCTCGCATATGCGCCCGTCGGCAAACACCACGCGGTGGCAGGGAATTTGGCCAGGGCGTGGGTTGCTATGCAGCGCATAGCCCACGTATCGTGCACTTCGTGGACGACCGGCAAGCAGCGCCACCTGACCATACGTGGCGACCATCCCCTCGGGGATCTGCTCGACCACCTCGTACACCTGTTCAAAAAAGCCCTCAGACGCCATCGCTCGCTCCCCTCTCCGCATTAACAGCATAAAGAAATGATCCCTTGGGGACGGAGGAAAACGGATCATTCGCGGCCTCCGTGCGGTCGATGATCCGTTTTCCTCCGTCCCCAAGGGATCATTTGTTGGCGGGTCGGTTAGTTGGCGGGCTGGAAGAAGGCTACGGCTACGGCACCGGGGCCTACGTGAGTGCCGATGGTGGCACCGATGGTGTGAACGGGCAACTCACCCTCGGTGTGGCCGGCCCACAGCGCGGCGCTGTCCTCGATGTACTTCTTGAGCACCGCGTCCGAAAGGCCCGTATAGCCGAGCGCCAGCGGCATGGAAAAGTCGACGCCGCCCGCTTTTTCGACCTTCTGGTTGAGCAGGTTACGGCCGTTCTTGGAACCGCGCGCCTTGCCCAGCTGCACGATCAGGCCGTCCTCGGCGGCCACCACGGGCTTCACGTTGAGCAGCGTGCCCACAGCGCCCGCAGCGGCAGACAGGCGACCGCCGCGCACCAAGTACTCCAGCGTCTCGAGCAGGCCGATAACCACCACGCGGTCGCGCACGGCCTCGACGGCCGCCGCGATCTGAGCCGCACTACGGCCCTCGTCCACCAAGCGCAGGGCATACTCGACCAGCACGCGCTCGCCCAAGGTAACGTTATTGCTGTCTACCACGAACACGTCGCCGCCCGGCGCCTCGGCAAGTGCGGTACGGGCACTCTGATTGGTGCCCGAAAGCTTGGCGCCCACGGTAATAATCACTGCCTCGTCGGCGGCCTCACGCGCCTCGGCAATCGCCTGCGAAAACGCGTACGGGTTGACCTGACCGGTCTTGGGCAGCTCATCGCGTTCCACAAGCATCTCGTAAAAGCGCTGGTGATCGATGTCGACGCCATCCATGTACACATCGGTGCCAAAGGTGACAGACAGCGGCAAAACACGCAGAGCGGGGTGCTCCGCCGGCGACATATCGCTTGCGGAATCGGTAATAATACGAATGGACATAGCGAATCCTTTCTTGCGCGGAGCTCGCGCGGGGAATTTTGACAGCAATGCCCCGGCACGGTATACGCGCTCAAACGGGACGATGCAGTTGTTAATGGGAAGCAAATGCCTTGGCGGCCTTAGATCTCGCGCAGGGTGTTAAGAATCGTACGCAGCGACGCATACATCTGCTCGCGCTGCTCCACGCCCATGGCCTTACCGGTGGTGTCGAGCACTTCGTGGATGATGCGGTCGGCCTCGTTCATGCTCTCGCCACCCAGCGTGGTCAGGCGAACCGGGGCGCGGTACTTGACGGCAGCATCGCCCGAGTCATCAACCTCGACAAAGCCGCCCTCCTCCAGGTGCGCCAGCGTGCGCGAAACGGCAGCGCGCGTCACGCCGGCCACGCGAGCCAGGTCGGCGCCGGTCATGCCGTCCTTGCTGCGCTCCAGGTAGTACAGGCACATAACGTCGGAGCCCTTGAGGCCCAGCCTTGCGCCCTCGGACGTCTTGATACGCTGAATCTCCTTGTAGAGCCCGCTAATCAGTCCGACAAAATCCTCAAAACGTGTCTCGTCGTTCTGCTGCATGGGAGACGACCGCCTTTCGCTTGCATGATGCTAACGGGTAAACATCTTAGCCGCATGTCCGAACCCCCGTACCCAAATATCCCAATTGTTAACCCATCAACATAAAAACCACCACAAAGGGGACAGACACCTTTGTGGTGGTTTGGGGCATCAATAGGTTCTAGGCACAGCTACAACTCCACGCAGGGATTGTCGCGGGTCACAAGCGTCTTAACGACAACCGTCGCTCCCAGATAGCGCTCGAGCAGCTCGGCTAAGCGATCGATCGCGGCCTGGCAATCCCCCATCCGCTCGGGCTCCACGCACTCAATCGCCAGGAACGCATCGGCCGAATCGTCGGACAACGCCGTGCGAACGCCGTCGCGCCAGTTCCAGCAGCGGCACACGGCGCCCGCATCGTCGATGTAGGCGAGCTCGCCGGGCAGCGTCGGATCATCCGCTTCCTCGCCAAGCGGCAAGAACGCATCGCCGCCGTCGGTCACCTTCAAGCGAAGATCCCCCTCGATCGCATGCAGGTCCTCGCCTCCCACGGGCAGCGCGTAGGACAGCGACACCGTGTTGTAAATATCCACCGCCGGTGTGATATGACCGACCGGCTTGCCTTTGAGTACGCGTTTGAGCAGGTTCTCGATTGAGCAACGCGCGCCCTTTTTGGTCTTGAACAGGCGATAGGCCTCGCGCCATGCCTTGACCGGCGCGTTCTCGCTGATAGTATCGCTGGTCAGATGACGCTCCGCATCGATATTGGCGCGGTCGAGCAACGCCGCAATCGCATCCACGTCCTTTTGAGGAATCTGAGCCGCTGGCTTCATGCCCTCCACGACCACAACACCGACCGTCGCCTGCGGAAACAGCTCCCAGAATGAATTCTCGGCAATAAAGCCCTTCATACGCTCTCCCTTCATTGTGCGCGCCCGAGTGAGGGCGCCTAAACAAAAAGCGCCCTTACGACGGCCACCTTCAAAGTCCTACGGTGCCGTCACAAGAGCGCTTGCGCTGTCCCCATCCGGAGAAGGGGACGATATGTCAGGCGTATTGTAACCCGAGTCATCCACGCGAGCAAAACCACCACAAAGATGTCTGTCCCTTTATGGTGGATATGGACTCACGGCGACGCTAGCGGCGGAGTCCCAGCAGGCCACGGCCGCGATGACGGGCGTCGGCGGGCACCTGAGCGTGCGGGCCGGCGGCCTTGACGGACTCGGGCAGGTGCGAGTACTTCTTCTCGAAATTCTCCTCAAACATCACCGCCAGGTTGTGCGCTGCCTCGTCGTAGCGCGCGGTGCTCTGCCAGTACTGGCGCGGCACCAGGATGCCGTCGGGCACACCGTGGCACGTAGTGGGAATGTCGACGTTAAAGATGTCGTCGTGCACGAACTCGCTGTCCTCGATGGTACCGTCGAGGGCGCGGGCCACCAGGGCGCGCGTGTAGGCAAGCTCGATACGATGCCCCACGCCATAACCGCCGCCAATCCATCCGGTATTGACCAGATAGACGCGGGTGCGACCGTCGGCGATACGCTCGCCGAGCATCTTGGCATAGACCATAGGATCGAGCGGCATAAACGGCTCGCCAAACAGCGAGGAGAACGTGGGCGTAGGCTCGGTGACGCCGACCTCAGTGCCGGGGATCTTGGCGGTAAAGCCCGTCACAAAGTGATACATGGCGGCATCGGCCGTCAGGCGCGAGATGGGCGGCAGCACGCCAAAGGCATCGCAGGTCAAAAACAGCACGACGCTCGGGATGGTGCCCATGCCCTTGGTCCACGCGTTGGGGATATGCTCGACGGGATAGGCCACGCGCGTATTGTGCGTGATCGAGACGTCATCATAGTTGGGCTTGCGGTTCTCATCGAGCACCACGTTTTCACAGATGGCGCCAAAGCGAACGGCATTGAAGATCTCGGGCTCGTGGAACGCATCCAAGCCCTCGCACTTGGCGTAGCAGCCGCCCTCGACGTTAAAGATGCCCATGTCGGACCAGCCGTGCTCGTCGTCGCCGATCAGCAGACGCGTGGGGTTGGCCGAAAGCGTGGTCTTGCCCGTACCCGAAAGGCCAAAGAACACGGCCGTCTCGTGCGTGACGGGATCCATGCTGGCCGAGCAGTGCATGGGCAGCACGTCGTCCTCGACGGGCAGTAGGTAGTTCATAACGCTGAAGATGGACTTTTTGATTTCGCCGGAGTAACCGGTGCCGGCAACCAAAATCACGCGCTCCTGGAAGTTAATGACCACGGCGGCGCTGGAGTTGAGGCCCTTAATGGCGGGATCGCACTGGTAGCCGGGAGCGGCGAGCACGCAAAAGTCCGGCTCACCGGTGCGCGCGATTTCGCGAGCGAGCGGACGGGCGAGCATCTGCTTAATGAAGAGCGCCTGGCTGGCACGCTCGCAGGCGACGAGCAGGCGACGCGTGTGGTTGCGGTCGGCGCCCGCCATGCCGCGCGTGACGAACACGTCGCGCTCGTTGAGGTAGTCGACGATACCGGTCTTGATGGCCTCGTAGCTCTCGGTCGAAAGCGGGCGGTTGACGGCGCCCCAGGCAATCTTGTCGTGAACATCGGGGGTGTCAACGATAAAGCGATCGTTGGGAGAACGACCAGTACGCTCCCCCGTCTCGATCACCAGCGCGCCGTTGGATGCCATGCGGCCTTCTTCGCGGCGGATGGCATGCTCGACGAGCTCCGCGGCGGGTAGATCGACCAGCAGGCGGGGCTGGTTCTCGGCGGGATCTTCGACCAGCGTAATACCAAAGTTGGACAGAACTTCTGCAGGGGTAACACCAGGCATGGGGCCTCCTTTAAAAACGCAACACGCGGACGCAGCGCGCACTTTACTCACGTAAAGCCCGTTGTACCCTATGTGCAAAAACGTTTTTGCGGCAACGGCGAAGCGCCCGCCCAACGGTCAAAAATCGCAGGCAAGCGGCCTAGTCATTGGGGACACTCTTGGACAGGCAACAACCAAGGAGTATCCCCGGATGCCAGCACTTAGGGACGTTCCCAAAGTACCGACACATAAGGAACGTCCCTAAGTGCCGACTACTGAATGGCGCTGCCAAAAATATTGACCAATCCGTTCAAAAACACGGGTAAACACCGCCGCGTCTATACTAGAACGCAGCAATAGAAAGGACTCCGCTTTGAGCATCACGCCCCTCGATAGCATCCGCCGCGCCATCGCCCGCCGCAATGGCGTCGCCGACCCCGCCGTAGCGAGCAGCGGCACCGCAAAGGCCCAAGGCGGCCGCATCGAGAACGGCCTCTTCCCCGCCTCGCACACCGCCGAGGAGCTCGCACGCATCCAGGAGCTGAGCCAGCGCAACGCCGGCGGCCCCGACAGCGGCCAGGCCACGCGCCGTCGCCGAGAGCGCGATCGCGAGCCCGGCCCCATCCACCGCATGGTCAACGCCTGGTGGAACCGCCTGCTCGGCGCTGTCTACGGCGGCGGCTTCTCCACGCAGGAAGCCGAATACGAGGAACACGCCACCCGCCGCGACTATCTCTGGAATACCCTGGGCACCGCCGTGTGGGGCTTCGCATTTCCCCTGCTCACCATTGTGTCCACGCAGCTTGTGGGCGCCGAGGAAGCCGGTAAGTTCTCCATCGCCTTTGTCACCGGCACGCTCATCATGATCGCGTGCAACTACGGCGTGCGCAATTTCCAAGTCTCGGATATCGACGAAACGACGTCCTTTGCCTCCTACCAGCTCAACCGCTGGCTTTGCGGAGCGATCGCCCTAGGCTGCGGCCTCATGTACAGCAGCGCCCGCGGCTATGACGCGCAGATGGCGACGATCGGCCTGGGCGTCTACCTGTATAAGGTGATCGACGGCGTCGCCGACGTATACGAGGGTCGCTTGCAGCAGGCCGATAAACTTTACCTGGCCGGCATGAGCCAAACGCTGCGCTCCGTCGGCGTCATCGTGGTCTTTAGCGCGGCGCTGTTCCTTACGCGCAGTATGCCCATCGCGGCCATGGCCATGGGTGTCACCGCCATCGCCTCGCTCGTGCTGGTCACCGCGCCGCTCGCTCTGCTTGAGACCGAAAAATCGCGCCACGTAAGTCTGCGCGAGGTCGGCCACCTGTTTGTCCAGTGCGCCCCGCTCTTTGGCGCGCTATTTTTGTTCAACCTTATCGAGAGCATGCCCAAGTTTGTGATGGAAGGCACGCTGGCCTACAAATACCAGCTGTACTTTAATGCCCTGTTCTTTCCAGCGCAGGCTATTTTGCTGAGCATCGGATTTGTCTATAAACCGCAGCTCCTGCGTCTGTCGAGCATTTGGGCGAACCCGCGCAAACGCCGCCGTTTTGACTTGATTATTATTGCCGTTATGGCACTGATCGTGGCCATCACCGGCGTGTGCGCCGCATTTATGGCAGGTCCCGGCATTCCCCTCATGAGCTTTATGTACGGCCTCAACTTTGAGCGCTACCGCACATTGGCGCTGCTGATGGTCGTTGCCGGCGGCGTAACCGCGGCCATCGATTTTATCTACGCCATCATCACGGTGCTGCGCCACGCTGGAGACGTCACCAAGATCTACCTGATCTGCTTTGCCGTGAGCGTGGTGCTCCCGGTGATCCTGATTAAGCTGCTGGGTCTGATGGGCGCTGTGGTGAGCTACCTAGCCATCATGGCCCTACTCCTGGTGCTGCTGATAATCGAGTACCGCCGCATCCGCCAACGCATCGAACGCGACCGCAACCCATACGGCGCCTAATTAGCTGCCCGGTCACCGGAATTTGCGATGGAATCACCCCGTCTGGGGTCTCGTTGCGGACAATATTCATCACGCAAAACTAAGTGAGTAGACTTTTACCGAATCCCCGACCACACCAACAGAGCACAAGTCTGTGACCTGCGGTTTTATTGAGGCAAATATGTTGGGTGCTCGGCATTTCCAAAAAAGTCTACTCACTTAGCCAGCGGGCAGCCAAAAAAGAACCGCCGCGACGTCGTTTGACTCCGTTGCGACGGTTTTTCGAGCATTTTCGCGCTGTCGAGGACGCAGACGCTCCTCATTTCTAGCGCTTACCGAGCAAGAAGGCGCTACTCTCCGAAAGTAGTCAAAAAAGCCCCGTCCCAAATTAGCTACGGTAGATCGGCGGAACAAGGTTATTCGCCCGGGTTGATGTTCGCGTAGAACTCGGCCCCGTCGTCCAGGCGCAGGATGCCCACACGACCGAACTCGGAGCCGGTGGCGGCAGCGCAGTCGATGTCGATGCGATCGGGCACACCGGCGGCATCCTCGCCGCCCAGGCGCACAATCTGCCCGCGGCCCGACTCCTCGTCGAGCCCCGCAAGACCACCGACCTCGCAATAACGCCCGAGCGACACCGTTGGCGTGTGACCGCTCACCACGACCGGACCCTTGCCCTCGGCAGAAAGCAGCCCGGTCGGCACATCCCAATAGCCGTGACGAATCCACAGCAGGTCATCGGACGACTGTACCGCGAGCATCTGCTGCAGCAGCTCGCGATCGGCACCCACCGCTCCAACGCCATCGGCACAATCGACGCCATGCTCAAGCAAAAACGCGCGCGCCGCCTTCATCTCGATTCCAGCATGTACCAGCAGATACGGGCGCTCCTCGGTCTCGACCACCGCGTAAAGCGGCAGCGCGGCCATCCATCGCACGAGCTCCTCGTATGCCTCAAATTCCATGTCGTTGAGCTGCTCGCGCGTCGTCCAGCCACCGTTGATATCCCAGGTCTCGGCATCGATCGGATCCTGACCAATGATGGCATCGAGCATGATCTGCTCGTGATTACCCTTGAGCACGTGGGCGTTGGGCAGCGAGCGCACGAGCTTAATAACGCCGACCGGATCGGGCCCGCGATCGATCATGTCGCCCAGCACGTACAGCGTGTCGTCGGACGTCAACGAGATCTTAGACAGGGCCTCGTCAAGCGCACGCACGTGCCCGTGAGCATCAGATGTCACATAGATCGCCATGGTACGCCTCTCCTTGCATTGCGGCCGAAGCCCGGTGCCGCAACTAAAACTTCAAGTTGAACTTAAACGTTACCCATTGTACTCCGTTGCAATAAAGCTGGAAAGGGTTTCCGAGCAGAGGCAAAGACGGCAGCCGTCTATGACGATATCGCGCACGCCCGCAATCCAACCCCATAAACCCACCACCTTTGGGTACAAATAACCACAGACAATTGACCGTGCCACGCAAACCACCCAGGAGCGGACACTATCCATGAACCAGATCCTTCTTTTTATCGGCCTCGTCATCATTTTGTGCCTGACCATTAAACCCGTCGGCAAAAAGCTCCCCTTCCCCACCCTGCTCATCTTTATCGCGCTCGGCATGCTGTTGGGCGTCAACGGTCCGGCGCACATCGACTTTAGCGACTACGCGCTTACCGAAACCGTCTGCAGCACGGCGCTGCTGTTCATCATGTTCTACGGCGGCTTTAACACCAATATCGACCGCGCCAAGCCCGTCGCAGCGCCCGCGGTGTTGCTGAGCACGCTCGGCGTCGTCGTCACCGCCGGCATCACGGGCGCCTTTGCGCACTTCGCACTGGGCTTCGACTGGATCGGTGGCCTGCTGCTAGGCTCGGTCGTGGCGTCAACCGATGCGGCGAGCGTCTTTAGTGTGCTGCGCGAGCACAACCTGTCGCTGAGGGGCGGCACCGACTCGCTGCTCGAGGTCGAATCGGGCTCCAACGACCCCGTCGCCTACATGCTCACCGCGGTGCTCGCGACCCTCGCAGCGGGAGGCAATATCGACATCCCCGTACTGCTGGCCAAGCAGATCATCCTGGGCGTGGGGTTGGGCCTTGTCATCGGCTGGACATCCAGCCGCCTGATTGAACGCGCACACGCAACGGCCGAGGGCGCGCAGACTATCTTCTTGTTCGCCGTGGCGATCGTTGCCTACGCGCTACCGAGCTACCTGGGCGGCAACGGCTTTTTGTCCGTGTACCTTGCCGGCATCGTGCTAGGCGCGAGCGACATCACCGGCAAGGTCGAGATGGCGCACTTTTTTGACACCCTCACCGAGATGGCCGAGATGACCATCTTCTTTTTGCTGGGCCTGCTCGTCACGCCCGCACGCCTGCCGCAAATGCTGCTACCGGGCCTGGCGCTCATGGCGTTTATGCTCTTCGTGAGCCGCCCCATCGCCGTCGGTCTGCTGTTGGCGCCCTTTAAGACCAATCCTCGCCAAGTCGCGCTTGTAAGCTGGGCGGGCCTGCGTGGCGCGGCTTCGGTCGTCTTTAGTCTCTTTGCCGTGGTGGCCGGCGTTCCCGGTGGCCACGACCTATTTGACCTGGTGTTTGTAATTGCCGTGTCGAGCATTGTGGTGCAGGGCTCGCTGCTGCCGGCAGTGGCGAAGAAACTCGACATGATCGATGCGGCAGGCGATGTGCGCCGCACCTTTAACGATTACCGCGACGAGGGCGGCATGTCGTTCGTCAAGCTCAAGGTGGGCGCGGGCCATCCGTTTGCCGGTCGCTCGCTTGCGGACATCGGCAGCGTCACCGACATGCTCGTGGTCCTGGTGCTGCGCGACGGTGCTCACCCGGTGCTGCCCAACGGTGATACCGTAATTGAAGAAGGCGACCTTCTGGTTATGGCCGCGCCGACGTTTGAAGAGCGTGCCGAGGTTACGCTGCGCGAGGTCACCGTGACACCCCACGGTCGCCTGGCCGGCCAGCGCCTGCGCGATGTGCCACAAGGCAAGCACCCCTTTATCGTGGTGATGCTCAAACGCGACGGCCAAACCATCATCCCCGACGGCAACACCCTCATATACGCCGGCGACGAAGCCGTCATCGCCACGCTGGCATCGTAGCCATCCCCACCCATAAGTTGCGGTGAAATAGGGACTGAATAGGCCTTCTAGCAGCCCAAACAGTCCCCATTTCACCGCAACTTATTGAAGGGATGGGGTTGAAGTTCAATCGCGGCTACCATTCCTCGTCTGCGCCGTAGTCATCGTCCGCGTCACCATCGACGGCAAAGTCGCAGAGGTCGAGGCCTTCGCGTTCGGCTCGGGCTAGGAGCTCTTGGGGCGACTCATCCTCGATATCCGCTACGTCGAGCATGGCGGCCGGAAAGCCCACGCCAGCCGCACTCCCCGCGCGGTCGAGCAGGCTCTCGCGCAGCTGGTCTACATCAACGTCGATCTTCATGGTGAAACCTCCCCATTCAGCCCCCGCTTACCATTCACGACCCAGATAAACATGGAAGTGCAGCGTCTGAAGAATACGCTCTTCGCCGCTATCCGCGTTTTTCAGGCAAAGTGCATACTCCGCGCGTTCATCAAGTTCAACAGTTGGACGCACCGTCAGCATTACCTTAAAGCGGCGCGCCCTCGCATCGACTTCAGTCAAATCGGCTACGATTCTTGCAATGTCGGTTACGGGGTTTCCGCTACGATCGACAACAAACACTTCATAGTTCGCAGGAAGGATCTTGCCGGCCACCACCTCATCTTGCAGAAACTCCAGGAAGAAAGATGTATTCGAGATGGATTCAAGTTGCGTAACGAGGGACAAGCCAACGGGGCTCGATGCGACAAAGCCACGCGTTCCGGCGCGCTTATTGCTAAAGGTCAAAACCGGCACACACATCTCCTGCAATGAGATACCGCCATGGACAAAGTTCTCGCCTCCGCCGGGACGTCGCAAACGCACGCATTCACGTGGCGAAAAGCCCACGAGGCTACCAGCAGAAGCGGGTAGAGCAACCTTAAGCAGCGTATCGGACTCAGAATCGCTCGAGGCAACAGCCCAGCGGCGTCCAACCTCAATGACGTCGCCCGCCACGTCTGCAACACTCGTATGATCATATTCGGCAAGCGGCTCTGCGGTGTACAGAAACCCATGATCTGCCGTAATGACGATTCGAGACGACATAAACTCACGCACGATGAGCTTGACCAGCACCGATAACTCGTCAATTGTTTCATCGCAGGCATGAAACGCCCTGCGCTCGGTTGCAGCCTTGTCTCCAATGGCATCAATGAGATCGTGATAGATGTAGACGACATTCGCGTCTCCTACGGCTTTCTTGCGTTCGGCACGGTCCATCTCGCCGACAAAACGGTCATAGCGAACCGCAACAGCACCCTCATAATGCTCGCCAATCACCTTTTGGCGAGATTCGATAGTATCGACGCGCCCCCCATCAACAAGCACGCCAAAGCCCGATCCTGCCTCTCCGCATGCCTCGTAACGCATCGTTCCATGAGGCAACAAGGCGGCCATACCGCATCTGGTTATCGAAGGAAACACGCCTTGCACGGCGCCAAGCTCGCACCGACCCTTTGTCTCGGGCTCAAGCCGCTCGGCGAGCTCTGCAGCAACCTCATAGCGCAAAGCATCAGATACGATGACCCAAATACGCTTTCCGCGGCGATTCGCGGGCTCAACGTAGCTCAGATCAAAATCAACCTGACGCGGAATACCTTTCACATATCCCTGCAAGCCCAATGCGTCGCCCGATGCGCTTGCCCAACGGCGAGAGAGCTCCTTAAGAAACCAGCCTTTATACAAAGCTTCCATCGACTCAAAGCAGGCCCGGAAGTCTTCATCGAGTTCGTACTCCCCCGCTCTAAAGGCACCGGCGAACTCCGTCACCAGCTCACGGTACCAAGCGTCCATGCGATAGAAATCGCTGGCATAAGAACCCCAAAGGGCCAAAGCCCCCATGCCCGCAAAACCTTCTACATGGTCGCGATAAAAACGCTGCATATGAGCTGCAGCCGAAACACCGCGATAATAGCAGGCAAGTTCCTCATACCAGAGCAATCCGCGACGAGAGGCGACGACCGACAAAACCTCATCAGCAGCATCCACAGACAGACGCACCCGCTCAAACAGCATGCGCAGAATGGTGGCATCGATGCAGGGAAAGACGTCGGCTCCTGCAATACAGTCAAGACCAACGTCAGCAAGCATCTTTCCAAGCTCAAGCTCACGCTCAACCGCCGTTGTCATACTCAACAGCAATAGACGATTACCGCCACGAACCCAATAATCAACGCATGCGCGGCAGAACGCGGCATGAACAGCCTGGGAAGAGAAACGTCCCGACAGCGCGTCCAGACATCCACCCGTCATTGACCGCGAGCAGGCGGTGAGCAACACGTGGACCAACAACTCGGGAACACGAGATAGCTCAAGCGCGTTCCCCTCAAAACTACACCAATGACGAATGAGCTCGCAGAAATAGCCATTCATCTCATATTCAGCAAGTAGGACAACCACCTGATCAGCATTGCCCTCGTGCAGGAGTGCCAAATAGCCCGATACGATTGCCGCGGGATCGAGCTCGCTGGCACCCAAGCAGGCAGCCAAAATGCCAAGCTCAAGCTCATCGACGGTCTCAACAGCGACTTCCCTCGATGAATGTAGCAACTTATTGAGCTTTATAACGTTGCGGCGCTTGGCAAAAAAGGCTTTATGGGACTCAAGCGCCGCGCGCATCTCATACGAATCAACCGCGCCGATCTCGCGTAGCTGCACAGAAACATAGTCAGCAGCAAACGGGACACAACGCGCTTCAACATCCGCCAGCCAATCGCCAGACGGCTCCCCTGCGCAGCGACGATATATGAGCACCTTACGTCCGCCCAAGTCACCATTGAGCTTACGCTTGATAGCAAACCGACCACCCTCGCGATCAACGAGAACGCTGACGCCCGGCAGCTCCAAATCTGCAAGCACATCCTCAAATTCACCGGACGGATCATGCCACACAACAATGGCGCCCCCGCAATCGGCGTCCTGACCTGCAAACAAATGCAGCAGCTCGGATGTAATATCTGCAAGCTTCATGGCAAACTCTCAAAACTAGTCATCAAACAAACCGGCGAAAATAGCATCCAAATCCTCTTGAGAGGTGGGCTGCGTCTCGAGTATTTCGGAATCAATACACCTGAGCATGGTGTTCTCTTTTTCGCGCAGGCGAGTATATATTTCCTCGTCAAGCGACCACGGATCGGGCCTTCCAAGGTCATAATCTTCCGAAAGGTAGTAGTACCTTGTCTGCTGATCTTGTGGCAGGCCCAAACGGTGGATTCGATCGCGGGACTGCAGCAAATGGACCAGGTTAAAGCTGTACTCGTAGTACACGGCATCGTGACAAATCGAATGCAGCGAGACGGACTCGGCAAGCGTATGAGGATTGGTAATGAGTACGGGAAACTTGCCAGCCCTAAAGTCATCCAGGTCTGCCGAACGACAGACAAGGTCATCCTGACCGTTAATCGTACGCGCCTCAATCCCCATATCAGCCAGACCGCGCTGAAGATCGGACATGCTCTTGATGAAAATGCACCAAACGATAACCGAGCGTCCCTGTGCCACCAAGTCGCCAATCAGAGAGCAGCAACGAGCACGTTTGCTCGATGCGCCGGCAGATCGAATCATGCCCACAATCTTATCGGAGTAGTCGACGGCATCGACCTCGCCGGTCTCCTCGTCTTCTTCGATAATCCAACGATAGTCTTCGGGATTAAGCGTTTCGAGCAGGTCAATCGGATCGTTTTCCATCTGCAGCACACGCAGCATCAAGGTCAGTTTGTTGCGACGGTAACGGTTTTTAATAACGCCGAGCAGCAGATTCGTACGCTCGCCAGACGACACCTTGATAAGCTCGTCGGGCTCAGCCCTCGGGACGCCTAGGTCATCCTTGGTCGTACGGCAATAAAACGGCTGCAACTTGTTGTTCACGAGCTCAATGTCCGAGTCCTCGGCATTTTTGAGCTCGCTTTTCTCAAAGCCAAAGAAGTTGTCATACTCCCGCGGATACAGAATGTGCAACATATTGTAAATGTCGATATATCCGTTAGGAATTGGCGTGCCCGTCAGGGCAAACGTATAGGGAGCACTCTTGGAAACCACGAGAGCCGCGTTAGCTTGCTTTCCACCAACGCGCTTAACGCGATGGATTTCGTCGAACACCAAAAGCGTACGCTCTCCAGCGACCTTACTGAGTTCCTCGGCAACACCAATAGCCGCCTCGTAATTCACAAGCAGCAGATTGCAACCGCCCACACGAGCGCGAATATAGCTCCGACGGTCAGACTTACCAAGCTTTCGGTAAGCATCGTCTTGCGTTGTAAACAAGTTGAGTGGCCACTTATCGCCAAAGCAGAGCCTCCACTCCGTCGCCCAGGAATCAAATGCGTTTTTTGGGCACACGACCATAATGCGATCGACCATGCCGCGCTGCGCCAAAAAGGCAAACGCACCAAGAACGGTCGCCGTTTTACCCGACCCCGGCACCGAGAAATTGCCTGCACGTCCCATCGTTGCCAAGAAAAACGCGTCGCGCATCTGGCGATCCTTAAGTGGACGCGCCATGGCGGCATCGACGACCTCCGAGAACTCTGCGAGATGGGCATCGTGTTTGTGGTCGCCGCGCTTGATCTCGTTTCCCAAATGCGAACGTTGCTCGGCAAGTTCGCGAATCTGCGTAAAGCCGTCCTGAAGGTCCTCATCCACCGATAGCGCCACACCAAGACGGCTGGCAACCTTCGATAGCTTGCCAACAATCTTTTCGAACTCCGTATAGTTGCCGATCTCTTCGAGCAAAATATGGCCCTTAACGACACATCTGACGTATGCCCTGCAGGTCATCTTAAAGCGAGCATTGCGACGCAGAGAGTCGGCATCGAGAGGCTCGGGATCAAGATAGATTTGTCCGTTTCGCTGATACAGGCGCATTGCTTAGCCCTCTAGAGTCTTTTGGACGGCATCGAGAACTTCCTGGGCTTTCTCAAGAAGAGACTGCAGGCCATCCTGCATATTGGCGAGTTGTTCGGGCTCCAGTTTGTGCAATATTTCCACGTCAACTTCGCCAACATTCGAGAGTGCGTTGCGGACGGCGCGCACTTGTCCGTTTTTGATGTTACGATTGCCGGCCTTCGTGCGGGCAACGGTTCTAGACGCCTTCATCCCCTCTTTCAAACGCGTGTCAGAGCCAAACGTATCGCGAAGATATTCCGTAGTGACAACCACGTCGTCAGGCTTCTCCTCAAGCCTTTCCAAAACCTCAACGGTATAATCCAGCTGCTCTTCGCGCAGCTTGTCGTCATCAATCAAATTATCGATAAACTCGCGCACCTCACGAGTGCGGTCACCGAGCGTCTGACACAACAAATTTGCAAACACGGCATTTTTAATCTCTTCTCGATCGTCCTTGTTCTTGACCTTACCAAGCCTGGTCGTAAGCGACTCGATAGGGCCTTGCAACTTAAGGTCCTGGGCAATATGAAATGCACCGGGAGCCTCGCAGAACTCAAGAAAATCTTTCAACATATCGATTTGAGCGAGACTGTTCTTCATTTCGCTCTGCTTCATATTGGCATGCTTGGCATATTCTTCTGCCGTCATACGCCCTTCATTGACCCACCTATCGATATCGACCAGACGAGAGATGGCATCATATTCCTGTTTGGTGTCCTCGCCCAGCTGAATCTCGAGCTCAAGGCCCTTAATAGCATTTTCGTCATAGTTATCGGAGAACACGCAACAGCGCAGCATGCGAAGGGTGTTCTCGGCAGCAGACAACTTACGCAAGCAGGTAAAACGACGGTTACCGTCAATGACAACGCCGTTGGTCAAAATGATCGCAGATTGTTGTTGGCCCTTGTTTTTAATATCCAACATAGTCGTCTTAAGATGCTTGGGGTTATCGGCCTCGACCATACCAGCAATGAGATTATCGAGCTCCTCTTGATCCTGAGGCAGGCCCTCGGGATGCTCTGCCTGATAGCGCGAAATGAAGGTAGCAATTCGTCCATTCTGCACATTGAAATGCAACTTATCGACGCGCACCTCGTAAATTGGACAATCCTGGTTCTGACCGTTAATAAACTTGCGCTCGCTATTGCCGGTTTTGCGAACCCAGCCCTCGGCAATGCCTGTCTTGATGAACTTTTCCATTTCCATTGTCTTACTCCACTTCTAGTACAAACTGGTCATGACTAACAAATACTCGCTCGCTGGCACTCGAATAAAACAAGTCCGACTTACGGATTATCTGAATGAGCTGCGCACGCGGAACCACTATGCCGTACTCTTCCGAAAGCAAATCGACAAGATCGTCGATATCGATCGATATCTCGCGCGCCACCACCGCCTGGATAAAATCACGGCCCTTCATGGGGTGGCCGCGTGGCGCAAAGAGCTTAATGCCCACAAGGTTTCCGTGCCCCAGCAGGTCCTCCTGCGACAGGAGCACGCTTTCGTAAAACGCATCGGATAGACCGTACTCAAGTAAGGGCAAATCGGATGCGCAGCGCCTGAGCCACGGCACGGTAAAGTACGGCGTGTCGTCATCAGCGCCACGCTCGATGGCATCCAATGCAAAGCTGCGCAAATCGGCATCCCTCATATCAAGCTCATCAAGGCCGTCGCGCGTAATCCAGCTCGACTCATCGTAGTCAAGCAAGTCGCCAGACCTAATGGCTCGATAGACCATGTTTTTAAAGGACATACAGTTCAACATGGATTGAGGCAGGCTATCGTGCTCGACGATGGCTCCGTGCATCAAAGACAGGTAGAAATCTGTCTGGCTTACACCCCTACCTCTGCAGGCGCAGTCAGCGTAAAGCGTGAACCCCGTTTGATAGGCAAACAATTCCAGCCTGAGCGTTTCGTCGGGCGAGCATCCCGCCAGCTCCGCAAACTGGGAAAGCAGGTACCAATCCTCATCAAGCTTGGGAAGAGTTGGCTCACTGGCCATGACGCCTTCAGATCCGGTATCAACACGCTCGCCGTGGAACGGCCGAGGATGTACGTCTTCAGCCACAGCAACGCGCGGAGCTGCCGCGGCCGGTCCGCATTCATCATCTTCAATAACGTTTTCTCGGGCTTCGACCGGATCACTTTGCGTCTCGGGGACAAAGCTCTCGGCACTTGCTTCAACGTCTGCAAACCAGTCATTTGCATCGACAACGCACGGTGATGACCGATAGAACAGCGCTCGTTCATCGAAGCCGAGTTCGTTAATAGCTCGAATCGTATCGAATTTGCCGGCCACATCCTCGCGAATCAACACAACATCGTCGGGCAAAAATAGCCGCTCAACAACATCCGCGTATGCACCGCCAACGTCATGCCATAAAAGAATGGAACCGGACGTTGTATCAAATGCCATTTGCAGCTGTTCGGAGAGCTCGACTAGGGAGTCATCTAGTATTTGCTCTTCATGCGGCTCGGGAGTTTCTTCGGCACCCAAAAACCGATACCCAAACCCGTACACCGTTGCGATCCAAAGAGGATTCTTTATCTCCTCCCCCAGCTTCTTGCGGAGGTTTTTGACATGTGTTGCAAGAGCCCTCTTCGACTCAGCAAAGCCAATGCCCATAGAAATCTGCGACAGTTCCTCGTTTGAAACCTCAACGCCTGGCCTGGTTGTAAATGCATTCAAAACGCTATACTCATTCGGAGTAAGCGCAAGCTCCTCGCCATCGAGCTGAACAATACGGTTCTCAGAATCAACGACAAGCACACGGTCGCCATGCGCAGAACGAAATACACGCCCGCCCTCACCAACACTCGTCTCAGGCTCAAATCCCGGAGCAAAATCGAGACGATAGCCATAACCGTGAACGCCCTTAAGCCAACGAGCGTTGCGGGCATCTTCTTTCAGTTTCTTGCGAATGTTCTTGATATGGCTATCGAGCACTCGATGCGACTTAGGGTCATCGTGGCCAAATGCCGCAACAAACAGCTCTTGGCGAGAAAATGCATGACCCGGTTTTTGAGCCATACAAAACAAGATGTTGAACTCATTGGGGGTCAAACATAGGTAGGCGCCGTCCATGTACGCATCGCACATGGTTGGATCGAGCAGAAGATTGCTATCGATTCGAATGATCTGATTGTTGTTTACCAATGCTCCCATAGCGGCT
This sequence comes from uncultured Collinsella sp., assembly GCA_900542555.1. Lineage (GTDB taxonomy): Bacteria > Actinomycetota > Coriobacteriia > Coriobacteriales > Coriobacteriaceae > Collinsella. The sequence continues at coordinate 42,476 of UQNU01000004.1, read as the reverse complement.
CTTTCAACTTCTAGCACACAGACAGCTATTTGATTTTGGCGAGGACGTCCTGAAACTTGGCGTAATTAACCTTAACGCCGTCATCCAAATCGATCTCAATCATTTGGTCTGCAAGGTGATGGACCTTCTCCTCGTAGCTCACGAGCTCGGCAGCTTGGTCGCTTATGCGCTTTTGTTCCTTAGCAAGACGAGCACGATCACGGCTGTCGCTTACCTCCATCTGGTCGGCAATCCACATCAGCCGATTGCGGTAACGTTCTTGCTGAGGATGGATATAACCCGTACGAATCAGCGCCAACAAATCAGGGCGATAGCGATGCATGTAGACCAACGCCCTAAAGCCGCCCTTCTTGCCCGAATCGAACAGCCAATAAATAGGGCGCTTCTTATAAGTCTGGCAGTGGTCCTTAAAGAAGTCCTTCAAAAAGTAGGTGCGAATTACCTCGCGCGAGGTGCCCTTGCCGCCGCGCGCCTCGGCAATAAAGGCCAGGTTCTGCTCGAGCGTCTCCTCGCCATACACGGTGCGCACAAAGTCGATAAAGTAACGCACGATGTCGTCGTCAAAGTATTCGTCATCGGTGATAGGCAGCACGTTGTCGCTATCCGGCATAAAGGTCACATTCTCGGGATCGGGCATCTTGGCCAGATAGTCAGAGACCGTGGCACCCTGGTCGGCCAGAACCAGACCGTCCACGTCCAGCGAATAGCGGCCGAACATGCAGCCCACGGCATAGCTCATGAGCGAGGTTATCTCGTCGCGCTTGGTGCGCACATACTTGTTGCCCTTATAGCTCTCGGGGATCTCGTCGACGGTATCAAAGATGCGCGCCACCGACACGTACTTGTCCTCGACTTCGATGGGCACCTCACCTTCCATGTTGTAGATTTTGACAAAGATTCGGTTGAGCTCCTCCTCGTTAGCGCGAAGCTGCTCAAAGCGAGCATTGACCTCGGCCTTGCGAGTCTCGTATTTATCGGCGAGTAGTGTTGACATGTTTGCGTCCAATCCAAACGAGCCGAAATTCAACTCAAGAAGCGGCAATTAAATAAAACAGGGTTACCGTAGAAGCATCCGGTAAGGCAGTTTGATTCCGACCAAACGCAAGACGAACAATCAAGTATTGCCCATCGTATCTACGTATCGCGCGTTCTGAAATCACTCGTGTCACACCTGAAAGTATTGAACTAGCTGCATAACCGTTTGAACAGCAGACAGGGCGATGGATATGGCGTCCGCAGAGACAAAACCGTCGAGAGGGTTCTCTTTAAAACGTTTCCTGTAGCGAACTAACTCAAATCCTTTTACAGTAATTCGAACTTGAACAAGCCTTTCATGAAGGTCATCGATGCCATAGTCCACGACGATGTAGTTCTGCCGACACAGCTCATTAAGAACGGCATCAAGCAAAGAATTATCGATTCCTTCCCCGCTTAAATCTAAAAAGGAAGTAGGGTCGTTCTTTACGCCTATGATGCCCCACAGCAAGCCCTGTGCCACTGGTTTTGTAATTGGTCGAATTGCGGTTACAGGAATATACCAGTTCTTGTCACGTTTTATACAGTCAGGAATTTTGCCAGACTTCGGCTCTGCATATCTCCTGACCGTAGCCTCTTTAATGTCCCATAGCTCCGCGACATCTTGAGAGGAGTAATAGCTTGCACCGTCGATTATTACAGGTCTCACTACGATCACCTACAGCAAGGGATGCCGCTTGAAATCCCAGGAAGTTTCAAACGAATCCCAGTCGGTTTTTGATAGTTCGCGGCATGAGTCGACCATAGCATTGACCGACGGCTCCTGCTCCTCATTCTGAATAATCGGATACGTTGCGATTTGACCCGGCTGAAAGTCAAGACTCGCAGAAAGAAAACGCGCAACCATAAGCCCGATAGATGAGTTAAGAAATGCTGCGTTATATTTCAGTTCGCGGTCTAGTCCAAACGCAGCTGGACCAGTCATATCGAACATGAAACCAGAAGGTTTTAGACGAACGGCAAGAGACCCGCTTGAAACTCGCGTCCATGAAAACATTGGCCTAAAGCGCAAAGCTTCATTAATCATAACCGCGCCAGCCTTATCCAAGGTCCCGCCGTTGTCCGACCAGTTAACAACATATTCGTCGTTTCCGTACCACTTTCTGAATATGCCACCTTTGTTGTATGGCGCCCACGAAACAGTAGGGAACGAATAGGGATACTCCCTCGGGCAGGCTCTTCCTTTTTTTCCCACCTCCCACCAAAGACGAAGAAAACGCTCGTTGTCGCATGTAGCCATTCCAAGATGGGTATCCGTTATGTCTCCGAGCCTCTTTCCGTTTTTAAACGAACTAATCAGTCCATCACTTGCCCAGTAAGCAATGGAAGTACCCGGGATCTGATTGAAAGTCGCGGCGTTGCGACGGTAGAACCAGCAACAGTCGGGATTCCCGATCGCCTCAAGAGCCTTCTTATCCTGAAGAGTCCAGTGATCGAAATCGTTCAGCCTGACATATCCGCCGCGATATCCTGAAACGCACTTGTTCCTAATTACAAAAGTACAAACCTGGGCAGCAATTCCATGGAAACCATGCACGGAAAGCTGAATGAGACTATCGATTGTTTTTTCATTGACAAGACGTTTCCGGAGCAATTCATAGGAAGACAAAAACATCCAGCTGTTCGACGTGGCTAGACCAGAAAGGCCTGCAGTCTCCGTAAGAGAAAAAATGCGCTCGATAAAGCATGTGCACAAATCGCTCTTGACGTCGGGGTAGCTCTTCTTGACCCACTTGGACATGAAGGGGCCGAAGCTGGAGCTGCCCATGTAGGGCGGGTTGGCCACCACACAGTCGTGGCGGCGAGCGAGAATCTCGCAGGTCTTAAGGGCACATTCCAGTTTCTTTTTAGAACTACCGTCAAACAGACCATCGGTGCCGGTGAGCTCGATCGCCTCACGTAGTGCGGCAAGGTCGCCCCCGCTCGGAGCGAGCAGCGAACCTACCTCGTCCAGATGCGATAGGGCATCGATGAGATCCTTCTTCTTGGCAAGCGCAGCGCCCTGCGGAATGTCGTCTTCTTCCAGCACAACCGACTCCAGCACGGCAACATCCGCCTGAACCCCACGGCCAAAGAAACGCCTATCCATCTCTCGGGCACACATGGCCAGCGCCAAACCTGCAATCTGGGCAGCGCGAGGGTCAATTTCCATACCATGGAGGTTCTTGGATAGAATGAGTCCGGGAATGTCACGCATACGGTATTCGCGCTCTAAATACATCTTTGCCAGAAGTTCAAAGGCGTAAACGAGAATATGTCCCGATCCACAAGCCGGGTCGCACAGCGAAATATCCTCGGGACCCTCGATTTTAATGAAGTCCTCGTGCTCCGCATCGGGCTCGATGTAGTAATCCATTTCATCACGCAGAGGACTTCTCGGGTTGTTCAACATCCACAAACGCCCCAAGGAGTTCTGCACCATGTAGCGCACGATCCAGTTGGGCGTAAACAGTTGCGTGGCAGGACCGATGGTGTCCGGCGTCTCCTTGGCCTTAGATTTAAAGAATGCGTCTTTGACCTCGGAATTGTAGAACTGATACATCCAGCCCAGGGACTCGACGTTTTCCCACGTGCTGCGCTTAACCCGTTCGACTAGAGCGCACAGCACGCCTTCTTCACCGCGGTCCAAAAGCCTTGTCGGAAGCAGCAACGCATCCGCCGTGCCCACGCGGCCAAAGATGGCGGGCAAGCACTCGGCGAGCTCGTTCATCTGAGCTACCAAAATAAGGCGAAACAGTGCCTCATCATCTGCTGCAGCGACAAGGTCAAACACGCGATCGCGCTCTAAGCCCGGCAGATCAAGCTCCGTCGGCATACACAAGCAGTCTGGCGAAAAACTATCGTACTCCGAGGTTTCACAATATGAACTTAGCATGCGCACGCCACAGGGCAGATAGCCTCGTACTTCCATATAGCGTATTGCAGCGAAGCGATTGAACCAGGTGTAGGCCATTTCCTCGCAAAAGTGCGCATAGCCGTCATGCTCTATGCGGCGATATAGCTCCGAACGTTGCGAACGCTCGAGCGCAGAGAGCACCGTGCCCTTAACGATGGATGCATCGCGATCGAATTCTACACGCCCCGCATCGTCGAGCCCGTAGGCATAGCAACGTTGACGTACCTCATCAATTAAGCGGATGCGTGCCCAAGGGCAAAACTTTTCGAGCTCTTTCGTATCCATGTTTCTCCCTTAGCCCAAACGGATGGCGTCATTACCCTCAAGGCTTCGCAGCAGCTCTTTGCGCGCGGCCTCCAAATAGTCATCGATCTGCTGTTGCGAGCTCAGCTCCAGCGGCCTAAAGACCATGCTGCGGCTCACCGATTTGACGCGTCGCCTAGGTACCGGCACAGATTGGGGCTTATTCGGCAGGCCTGGCGCAGTGACCCCCGAATGATCGGTCGTTACCGTCACACTCGTATTTGCCGGTTTGGGACGATTCGCCTCTTCATAGGCTTCATCGATCATTCTGTACAGTGCCGTCTGAGCACGATCGAGCTTGGCCGGCACCGCATCCAGGGCGGTCAGCGTTGTCGCATTATGCACCTCATCTTTTCGAGCACTGTGGGTCTCCCCGATGCGCGCCAGAGCGACGCCCCTATTTTGGGCATACGCTTCGATATCCCCATAGCGCTCCTCGACAGAATTGAGCATGGCGATACGCTTTTGGTCTAACAGCTCCTTGTAGGCGGTCCTAACCTTTAAGTTTACCTCTGATAGCTTTTGGAACTGCAGACTCAGGCTCGGTTGCTTAACCGCTCCTCCAATAACGGAAAGCGCATCAAGCGTCTCAGAATCACCCTCAAAGTAATCGCGCTCGCTCTCCATTCGCTTGAATATCTCGCAGGCACTGTCGAATACAGCTACCTTGCTACCGAAAAACTCGTCAATATCTTCGAGATCTTCAGCCGCATCTCCCAGCTCCTCCTCTTTTCCGGCGATCGCCATAATTAGATCGACGGCATCGCGGCCGCTCTGCAATAAGCCTTCGATAAGGTTCTTTGCATGCACGACCTCCTTATTGCCCGGGTAACCTGGGTTACGCTGGTACTCGACCGAAAGAAGGCTCGCCAAGCTATCGTGGCGCTTTTCAAGCTCCCCGCGACATGCCTCGGCAAGGCTGTCCTCTTCGAGCGGCAGAGTATGATTGCCGCTCAACTCTTCTACAGCCTGTCGCGCCTTAGATATGGCTGCTCGAGAAAGCTGCTGGCGCGCCTCGACAACAGCCTGTCGTGCCTTAGCAGCTTTTCGCAGATAATCGATGATCTTGGAATCCCTAAGATCAATCGCTTGTCCCGCACAGAGTAGGCAAGCGCGCTTTTGCGCTAGCAGCGTTGCAACCACGGCGGCAATGTCAATCTCCGCCCAACCATAAGGCTTCGCATGATATGTCTCGAGCAGCTCGCTCATTGTTACCTGCATATGTTGGGCAGCGCGAGCTTCCAGCAGGCGCATAACCGCTTCGATGGCCCCGGCATTGGGTTCTTGTCCATTCATTGCCGGAGTGTACGCGGTTAAATCTGCTTAATCTGCATATCGCTGTCGTAGTTTTTATCGATAAGTGGCAGCTTGCTGTACGTAACAGAGACAAGCTGGCGCACGCAGTCCTCGATCATATTCTTGGCAGACGCCGATTTGACCGGCGAATACTCACCGCCATAGACATAAAACGTTCCATGCAGCACCGCCTGGCGCATAAGCTCCTCTGCACGCTTATCCAGAGCGACGCGCTCTTCCTGCTTGCCACGCAAAATCGAAGCCACCACTTCACTGCGATTGTCTGCCTGACGGCTATTGAGGTATTGCTCAATACATGCCGACTGATACAGGCAGTCGTAGTAGTCTTGCTGGGAATCGAGCACTACAATGGCTTCTCCCCTGCTAGAGCTAAGGAGCAGGTCCTCGCGCGAAGGAATCGGGGTGTCATCCACACCAGTAATCGCGCGCAGCGCCAGCCCCGATGCACTGTTGTAACGGGTGTCGTCCAGATATTCCTCAACGTCAAAAACGTTTTTGCCGACCGTTACCTTGGCGTTTTCGAAGACCTGCCTAAACATAATCTGTGCGGCCTTGGACGTAATCTTCGCAGCATCCGGCTGCACGCGCGAAATCTGCTGGGCGATCTCCTGCTCTTCGTCGGTCAGGTACTTATACGTTTCGCCATTGCGAGCTACATAGTTTTGGCGTACCAAACGCTCCAGGGACTGCGAAATCTGCTCGCGAACGACAATGCGGTCGGTGCGGACGTCGTCGGTCATTAGGGTGACCAAGTTTTCAACGTTTGCCGGCATGTCCTTATCGACATACAGGATCAAGAAAAGCAGCTTGAGTACCGGAATGTCGCATTCCTCAAGACCCTGTCCCTTTTGGGCGGCATCCGCCGCTCGAAGAACTACGCGACGATGATAGTCCTCGAGCGACGTCGAGATCGTATTGTAGAAACGCCAAAGCGGAACCAGCGCGTTCTGGTCCTTTTCCTCTATGCATCGAGCGGAGTCTTGAAAACCGCTCAGCATGGAACGCTCGGCACTTGAGCTGTTTTTTCCGGACGCGCCGTGATTGCGCAGCTCATCCATGATTTTTTGAATGAGCTTAAACTGGTAATCAGCAAACGGATACGTGCTGGCGAAGTCTTCGGCGCCCTCGTAGCCAATTAAATCGGCCGCCGCATCCTTAAAGCTATACAAGTTGTTGAGGACCGCCGAGCGCTCCTGGTATTCAGCTTTCAGCAAGTCGTTCGCATCCTGATTTTTCGCCAAAATGCGGCGACGAATAACTTCATCGGCGCACGAGCTGCTCAACGACAAGCGCGTATTAAAGCGATCCTGAATCTTGGAGAAGTCGCTGCCCTTAACCTTGGTAATTTGATCAATCGCCTGCTGTCCGGTGACCATAACCCATACACGGCCGCCACATTTGGTGCCTAGCGCCTCGACAATGCTCTGCAAGTTCAGCATTAGCTCGGTATCGCTCGCGATAAACTGGCTCATCTCGTCGGCCATAAAGATCATGCGATATGAGCCGCCGCATTCTTGCTCTCGACGCTTTGTGTATTTAGCAATATCGTCGGTAAGCTGGTCGATTGAAAAATCATTGCTTTCCGATTTTTCATACCAGCGCTCTGCCTCGTCCTTGCTCATGACGCCCGTGCGACTGAGTGCCTCGATAACGTCGTCGGAGTTAAAGTCGTAGTCCTCGCGGCCATCGACCCAGGAGCTATGATTAATCTCTTCAAATGCGGCACGGAATTCCCGAGTTTTACCAGCGTCGTCAATACGACGCTCCAGGCGAGCGAGCTTAAAATCTGCACCGTAGAACCCACGGCTCTCGTAATACATCTTGGCAAAAATGCGCGCAACCGCGCTGCCATCCTTATTGAGCGGGCTTTTGATGCCCATATTAAAGAGGATGGCGTCGGTCGTCACGCCCGCCGCGCGCTTTGCTTTGTCGGCAAGTTCTTCATCTTCAAAACGCGGGGCAATATACTCAATCGCAGTTTTACCCGCCGCCTCACGGTTTGTGAACAGGTAGCTAAGCATCTTGAGGAAATGGGATTTACCCGAGCCAAACGAACCGCTGATCCACACGCCAACTTTGTCCGTCGGAGCATCGAGGGCCCGATCATACGCATCGAAAAGCGTCTTGAAATGGCGGTGAAGCTCGTCGGTCACAACGTATTCGTTCAGCTCTTGCCTGACACTGCCGTCATCCTCCTGATCGACCTTAATTACACCGTTAATGTTTCGGTCGATATCGTGCTCAAACATATCTTTGATCTTCATGGGAATGCCTTTCGATGACCGGAAACGTTTTTAGAGTTGGTTAAACGCGCGATAGTAGTTGCCGTCGGCAATCGTGCCAAACAGCTTTAACTGCTGCCCGTCATAGGTGCCGGGATAAAACAAAACGACGGGGATATCGGAAAATACCGGCTGAATAGACTCGAGAATGATGTGGGCACGCATGAACGGGTAAATCTTGCCAACGCCCGTGATAATCAGGACGTCGCGCCCGCGCTTCGGCTCGCCGTATCTCTCGATAAAGCTGCCGTGAATGAACTCGAGGTACTTCTCGGGCCCCATTCGGCTCTGCATGCGTTGCAAGAAGTGATCGCTGCCTCGTTTTTCCTCGAGGGCGCTCATCTTTTCTAAGATGCCGCGTTTTTCGCAAATGCCGATAAATACGCTCCACAGATCAAACGAAACAATGTTAGGGGTGTCGGTTTTTGCCTGGCGCTCGCGTTCGTTATCATCCACTAGCTGCTGAGTCAGAGCGCGCACCTGGTCTTCTTGCCTAGCTGCATATGGATAGATGTAGAGTGGAACCTCGCCACCCAAGCCACGACAATTCAAAAACTCGGGGTCGTGGAATTTGGAACGAATGAGCTCAAAGCTCATATCGATTGAAGGCAACTCGGTTGCTGTCATCTCGCACCCCTATTCCGTTATGCCAAAGGCAGGCAGAACCGCGGCATCGTCGTTGGCCCGAACGCAACGCTCGAGCTCAAAATCGAGCAATGGCGGACGAAGGGTTTCGGTTTTGCGGCTATACAATCCGGCGCCCTCTATACAGTTGACGAGGACTTGGCGCACCTTATTGCACGTAGCATCCGACCACGTTGCAACGCGATCGTCCTGCGCGCGAAGCCCTTCGATAAACGTAACGATCTCCGATTTTCGAAGCGAGAGATCAAAAAGATTGAACTTAGGGGCAATCACGCACGTCATAAAGTCCCAAACAACTCGGTTGTCGCACATCATTGCATACAGGTTGACCTGCGCGAGCTGTTCGAGCGAGCCATGCGCAGCAAGGTTAATCAGGCTCGCGCGCACGTCTTTGTCTTCACTAAGAGCCAACAACCGGCGGCAGCAAGCACGGGTGATAGATTTTTGCTCGCGCTCAGTAGGATATTGAAAGAGATTTTGGGCGGTGACCTTTTCAATTATCTCTTTCGTATCAGAAAAGTTCTCGTCCACCATGAGGCGCGCAACGACACGCGTCTCATTAACAAGCCACTGTTCACGTGTCATAGAACCACGATAGGTGGTGGGCATGCTCATGTCGCTCGGCCTCTCGACGAATCAAATAGGTACATTTGATTCATACGACAAAACGCTTCACATCCATTGAGCAACATTTTGTTGCACAACATTTTAGCTGCGAAAACTCTCTGAACGGTAAAAATATTCTGTGAACGGCAAAAAGAGGATCTGGTTTATTGCGGTTGCTGGAGCTGTTGAGACGACAGAATTGATGGATGGGGTGGATACCGCAAAGCGACATATCTCACCGGATAGTCATGCTCAGTCCTTCGAGTATAGACGCGCTTGCGAATAGAGGCATGCATCGGCATAGCGCCCCCTTTTCGCATTGGAACCCCCATCCTCCGCTATAATCAACATAGAGTTATACATATGATTCTATGTAAGGGATTTTATATGCCTGTCGTAAAGCCTATTTCAGATCTGCAACGCAACTTTGGTTCCATAGCAGATAGCTGCCACCAAACCAAAGAGCCCGTCTACCTAACCAAAAACGGATCGGCATCGCTTGTTGTCATGGATGCCGAGGCCTATGACGAGCAGACGCGCGCGCTATCCGCCATTCAGGAGCGCGAAGAACGCATTCAGCGAGCCATCACGCGTGGCTACGACGACTTAGTGAACGGTCGCGTGCGGCCTTGGAAACAGGCCAAGGCAGATGCGGATCGCATCAGGGCAGCTCGCCATGAAATTGGATAACGCAGACGTCGAGTTCTACTCGGAGCTCGACGAACTTGATAAGCCTTTTGATGTTGTCATGGCTGACGAGGCACTCTATGCCTATGCCGAAATTCCTTCGGAGCGAGTCTACGCCAGAATCGGCAACCTCATCGACTTTCTAGCCGAGCATCCTTATTTTGGCGAAGAATACGACCCCTACTATCAGGCGGCCTTTCCGCCCATTGACTGCAGGGTCTTCTTTTGCGCGCACTACGGCGTGTACTACCACGTGGATGTTGAGCAGCGAAACATCAGCATCCTGGCAATCGAGGACCATCGAAAGAACCCTTTGAGTAGATTCAAACTACTCAAGTAGCCTCCCCCATGTAACCATCCTGTAAATCATAGCGGCGCACTCGAGTTTTACCGTGATACGGTCGCGCCTGGCGCTCCACTGTGCTAAAGTATCCCGAACGTTCAAACGACTACGAGGGGAACTAGAAGATGGCACGTGTACACAACTTCTCAGCTGGCCCGGCCGCGCTGCCTACAAGCGTGCTCGCCGAGATCGCCGACGAGATGATGGACTACCGCGGTTGCGGCATGTCCGTGCTCGAGATGAGCCATCGATCTAGCATGTACCAGCAGATCATCGACGACGCCGAGGCAACCCTGCGCCGCCTGCTGAGCATCCCCGACAACTACCGTGTCCTGTTTTTGCAGGGCGGCGCCACGCTGCAGTTTGCGGGCATCCCCATGAACCTCATGCGCCGCGGCCGCGCCGGCTACGTCGTGACCGGCAACTTTGCCAACAAGGCGTACAAGGAGGCCGCCAAATACGGCGAGGCCGTGCTGCTCGCGAGTTCCGAAGACACCAACTTTGACCGCATTCCCAACATGGCCGATATCAACGCGCGCATCGCCGCCGAGGCCGCGGGCGAAGGACTCGACTACGTCTACATCTGCCAGAACAACACCATCTTTGGCACCATGTACCACGAGCTGCCCAACTGCGGCGATGCGCCGCTGGTCGCCGATGTCTCGAGCTGCTTTCTGTCGCAGCCGCTCGACGTTGAGCGCTACGGGCTCATTTACGCCGGCGCACAGAAAAACGCCGGCGCTGCGGGCGTGACCGTGGTCATCGTGCGCGACGACCTTATCGCAGATGTCCCCGCCTTTGCGCAGACGCCGCAGTACCTGGACCTTAAGACCCAGGCCGCCAAGGGCTCCATGCTCAACACGCCCAACACCTTTGGCATCTACGTGTGCGGCAAGGTGTTCCGTTGGGTCGAGGAGACCGGCGGACTTGCCGCCATGGCCGAGCGCAACTGGGCCAAGGCCAACCTGCTCTACGACCTGCTCGAGCACAGCGAGCTGTTCCATGGCACCGCGCAGGCCGACAGCCGCTCCATCGCCAACGTTACCTTCTGCACCAGCGACGCCGAGCTCGATGCGGCCTTTGTTGCAGGCGCGGCCGAGCACCAGATTCAAAACGTCAAGGGCCATCGCCTGGTGGGCGGCATGCGCGCCAGCGTCTACAACGCCGTAACCATGGAAGACGTGCAGGCACTGGCCTCGTACATGAAGAACTTCGAAGCGCAGCATAGTTTGAGTCCGCGATCTAACTAGCCCGCAACGCGCGGGCCGACCAGCCACTTCAAACCATCTGTTTTAGACAAACCTGCTAAGGAGTTTTTCATGCGCAAGATCAAAACCATCGACGACATCACAAAGGACGGCAAGGTCGAGTTTGGCGAGGGCTATGAGTTTGTGGGCACCGCCGAGGAGGCCGACGCTATCCTGATGCGCTCCACCGACCTGCACGGCTACGAGCTGCCCGAGGGCATCCGCGCCATCGCCCGCTGCGGCGCCGGCGTCAACAACATCCCCGTCGAGGAGTACGCCAAGAAGGGCGTCGTCGTCTTTAACTCCCCCGGTGCCAACAGCAACGCCGTCAAGGAGCTCGTCTTGGGCATGCTGGTGCTCTCGAGCCGTGGCGTGGTGCAGTCGATGAACTGGGTCCGCGACAACGCCGACGATCCCGAGATTCAGGTCGACGCCGAGAAGGCCAAGAAGGCCTTTGTGGGTCGCGAGCTCAAGGGCAAGCGCATCGGCGTCATCGGTCTGGGCAACGTGGGCTCCAAGGTCGCCAACGCCTGCGTCGATCTGGGCATGGACGTCTACGGCTACGATCCGTTCATTTCCGTCGAGCACGCGTGGGTGCTGAGCCGCGAGGTGCAGCGCGTGGGCACGCTCGAGGACCTCTGCCGCGGCTGCGACTACCTCACCGTGCACGTGCCCAGCAAGGCCGACACCATCGGCATGATCAGCACCGAGCAGATTAACCTGCTGGCACCCGACGCTGTGCTCATCAACTACGCACGCGAGACCATCATTGACGAGGACGCCGTCGACGCCGCCCTGCGCGAGGGCAAACTGAGCTGGTTTAGCTGCGACTTTGCCACGCCCAAGACCGTCAAGATGCCCAACACGTTTATCACCACGCACTCGGGCGCCGGCACTGGCGAGGCCGAGGCCAACTGCGCCGACATGGCCATCAGCGAGCTCAAGGATTACCTGGAGAACGGCAACATCGCGCACAGCGTCAACTACCCCGCTTGCAGCATGGGCAAGGCGCGCGCCGCGAGCCGCATCGCCTGCCTGCACGCCAACGTGCCCAACATGATCGGCCAGATCACGGCCATCCTAGCTAAGGACAACGCCAACGTGCAGCGCATGACCAACGAATCCGCCGGAGAGAACGCCTACACCATGTTCGACACCGATGAGCACCTGAACAGCAGCACGATCGAGGCGCTCAAGCAGATTCCGTCGATGTATCGCGTGCGCGTAATCAAATAGCGCCGGCTGATCTGACGGGCAGTTCCCCATGTGGCCTGCCCGTCACTGATATTGAATGCCCGCGGGGGCGCCTTTCGCACGAGAGGCGCCCCCGTTTTTGTGAGCACTCCATTAAATGCACTGAGCCGCTTCTTGGCATACAATCTGTATGTTGACCTAACTATCTGTGAGGTGTCTATGGTTGATACAGATTTTGCTTGGCGGCTTACGCAAGGACTCGTGCGGATCGACAGTTCCGACCCAGGTGCGTATGAGGGCGAGATTGAACGCTATATCAAAGCGTTGGTTGAGGAACGGTTAGCGCAGCTGAGCCATCCGGTACTCGATGCCGTGCAAATTGCAGAGCTCGAAGTACTCCCCGGGCGTCGCAACCTTATGGTCACCGTGCCGGGCCAAAGCGACGAGCCACGGCTCGTCTACATCTGCCACATGGATACCGTTACCTTGGGCGATGGCTGGGACGCGGACATTCCGCCGCTCGGGACGGTTGTGCGTAACGACAAATTCTATGGCCGTGGCGCCTGCGACATGAAGGGTGGCCTGGCCTGCGCCATTGCCGCACTGGTCCATACGCTCGAGCGCGTGGTGGCGGATGGCGCGCTGCCCCGCCGCGGCTTTTCGCTCATCTGCTCGGTCGACGAAGAAGATTTTATGCGCGGCTCAGAGGCCGCGATCGATGCTGGCTGGGTCGGCCCGCGTGAATGGGTGCTGGACACCGAGCCTACCGACGGACAAATCCAAGTGGCGCACAAGGGGCGTACGTGGTTCGAGATTGAAATGGATGGCGTGACGGCGCATGCAAGCCAGCCCTGGAAGGGCGCGGATGCCGTCGCCGCCATGGCCGAGGTCGTGTGTTCGCTCCGTCGCGCGTTTGTGACGCTGCCCGTGCACGATGAGCTGGGGCCTTCGGCCATCACGTTCGGCCAAATCGAGGGCGGATATCGCCCCTACGTCGTACCCGACCGCGCCAAAGTCTGGGTCGACATGCGCCTGACCCCGCCGACCGATACGGCCGCCGCAACGCGCATGGTAGAGCAGGCCATCGCCGTCGCCGAAGCCGCCGTTCCCGGTTGCCATGGCAGCTACACCGTGACGGGCGACCGCCCCGCCATCGAGCGCGACCCGAACTCTCCCCTTCTAGCAGCGCTCAAGCGTGCCGCCGATGACGTGACGGACGCGGACACGACCGTCGGCTTCTTTACCGGCTACACCGACACCGCCGTCATTGCCAGCAAGACAGGTAACCGCAATTGCATGAGCTACGGTCCCGGGTCGCTCGCGCTCGCGCACAAGCCCAACGAATATGTGCCCCACGCCGATATCGTTCGTTGTCAGCAGGTGCTAATCGCGCTCGCCGATAACGTGCTCTGGGACGCGAGCGGCCAAGTTGGGGCATAATAAGCCGCGAACAAACCGACTCGCGCGTTAGGACCGTCCATGAAAGCTCTTCCGTTTCCCTGCATCCGCCCGGCTCAGGACCGCGTGCTCGAAGCGCTGCCTGCAATGGGCAGCATCCTGAGCGGCAACGATGCTCTGCGCGGAGCCATTGTCGATGGTCTGATGCTCAAGGACCCGGGTGCAGCGTATTACGTGTATGAATGCTCCGGAGAGCCGGGGCGCGTGACGGGCGTTGTGGCGATCTGCCCGGTTGGTGCGCTAGCGGGCGGCGACGCGGTTGCCGCCGATACGACCGCCGCCGCGCGCGCGATCGCCGAGCTCAAGGTGCAGCCGCGCCCCGTGTCGCTCGCCTACGAGGCGTCGCCCGTCATGGACATCATCCTGGGCGCTGCCAAAGAGGGCGCCTCGCTCTACGCCGTCACCGATCCCGCGGGCATTACGCACCGCGTGTGGGAGATCAAGCGCGAGGACGCTGTTGCCGCCATCCGTGCCATGCTCGATCAGGCGCCCGGTCCGGTGTTCGCCGGCGACTCCGCCTATGCCGCCGCGCTGGCTGGGGCATCACAGCTCCTGGCCGACGATGCCCGTGCTGCCGGCACCTACACGGGCAAAGAGCCGTTCAACTTTGCCGTAGCTGCGCTCTTCCCCGCCGCGCAGGTCAGCGGCGCCGCGCCGCAGGTTCCGACAGGTCTGCTCACGCACCAGGTCGCGCGGTTCTAGCAAAACCAGACCGCCCAGCGCAAAAATCGGCAGCTCAACAAACAGGGGGCGGAGATGCAGCAGGTACATGCATCTCCGCCCCTTTTGCGTCGAGAAGTTATGTCGGCGACCCGTGCCGCCGCGCTCGCGTTATCCGCGCTGCGGACCCGCAGTAGCCACAGGCGGTTCAAGCCCCAGCTCGCGCGCGTAATCCTCCTGCGTAAAAATCTCAATCAGCTCAAACGTACCGGCCTCGTCGTCAAACACGAAATGCAGCACCGAGCAGTTGCCCGGCACGCGATCGCGCTCGTCGGCCGCCGCACCCTTCACGTGGTCCATGAACTCCTTGATGGCCGATCCGTGGCTCACCGCGAGAACGCACTCGTGGTCCGGGCGTCGCATAAGATCGGTCAACGTCGCCACCATGCGCTCGCGCACCTGCATCTGGCCCTCGCCGCCAAACTGGCAATAGAAGTCGCGCCACGGGCGTTCGGGCATGAGCATCACGCGCTCGGCCTCAAACTCGCCAAAGAACCACTCGCGCAGACCGTCCAGGCGCTCGTGCGCCAAGCCCGGCCACAAGTTGGCGATAGTCTGCTCGGTGCGATGAAGCGTCGAGGTGTAGGCGTGGTCGGGCTCAATGCCGCGCGCACGTAAAAACATGCCGGCGCGCGCCGCCTGGTCGCAACCCAACTGCGTAAGCGGCGAGTCACTCCACCCCTGAATAATGCGCTTGAGATTAAATATCGTCTGTCCATGACGAACCAGATACAGGTCTTTATTCATAGGGGGTCCTTTCGTTTGTTACCAACCCAAGAGCGAAAACGCCCCGTCGCAATAGCCAAAATGAAGCACGGCACCGTTGTCGGGTAGCTCTCCCCTGCCAGTCACATACTCAAGAAACTCCTGGCAGGCTGAGCCGTGGGAAACCGCCAGCACGCAGTCGTGCTGCGGCCTGGCCATGATGCGGGACAGCGCCGCGACCATGCGCGACTGAAGCTGCACTTCCGACTCGCCGCCAAAGGCCACCGGATAATCGCCCCAGGGCTGCGGCGGCATCTCGCGATTTGATGTGCCCTCCAGCGAGCCAAAATGCCACTCACGCAGGTCATCGACCAGCTCAATGGAACGGCCCTCGCCAACGATAAGCTCGGCCGTATGCCGCGCCCGGCCCAACGGCGAGGAATACACATGGTCAAAGGTCACGCCGCGGTCCTCGAACGCCGCGCGCGTCGCCAGCGCCTGCTCGCGCCCGCGCGCCGTAAGCGGCGAATCGTGCCAGCCCTGCAAAATGCTCTGCACATTGAGCTCAGTCTGCCCATGCCGCACCAAATACAAATCTGCCACACGCCCTCCCCTCGCACCACCGCAAAGGGGACAGGTACCTTTGTGGTGGTTTACCGCCGGATTGCACCGCAACGACGCACAACTACAGCAGCACGTCGGCAAGCGGACGCTTGGGTACGTGGTGCACCCGCGCCTCGTCGCGCCAATAATTGATGGAGCCGTTGGGGTTGGAATCGATCGCATCGATCACCTGTGTCTCGGCCGGAACGCCAAACGCCATGATCAGCTTGAGCTCATACTTGTCGTTATCGAGCCCCATGGCATCGATCGCGTGGGGCGTAAAGGCCTTGAACATGCAGGCTGCCACCTCGGGCGTGGCGCTGCGGGCGGCGAGCATCATCGTTTGCGCGGCAATGCCCGTGTCGACCTCGGTAATGGGAGCGGCTGGCTTGCCCGGAACGGCGCGCTCGGCCAGAATCGCGATGTAGCCGGTCGGGCGCTCGCCCTCATCGGGACCCGGCCAATCCTTGAGCGCACCGGCCCATGCAAGCTCGTCAAATACACGCGCGCAGTCCTCTGCACCGCTTACCACATGAAAACGCAGACGCTGAGCATTGGCACCACAGGGAGTCAGGTGCGCCAGCTCCGCCAGCTCAAGTAAAAGCTCACGCGGCACGCGCATGGACTCGTCAAAGCGACGGCACGTGCGGGCGCAGCGAACCAACGCATCAAACGCGTCCAAGCCGAGCTTTTCGCAACCCTGCTTTGCCATCGACTCAGCGCTTACCGGCGCTGCGGGAACTGCTTCGTTCATAGGGACCCCCAATTTCGGGCAATTGTTCTTAGGAAAATCTAACCTAAAACGTAGGCAATAACGAACAGGGCTGCAATGTTCTACACCTGTTGAATAGAAAATCGCGACGTGGGGAACAACGGAAACAATTCGGGGCCTTTGGGTTACGTTTCGCCCTCCCCGACCCATACGCCAGCGCCTTTAGGCGATACTGGTTGTAACGATCAAGGATTACGCCGCACGGAAAGGAGACATTATGGGCATCTTTAAGAACGATGACCAAAAATCGAGCCAGTTTGGATTTGACGAGAAAAGCATGGCGGGCAAAGCCGTCAAGGCCGTACGCTGGATTTACGCCATCACGGGCGTCTTGGCGCTCGTCGCCGGCATCGCACTGCTGTTTGCGCCCGCCAAGTCCCTCGTCTTCCTAACGACCGTCTTGGGCTTCTACTTTGTGATCACGGCCGCGATCAGGCTGTTTACCGCTGTTTTCGAGCCACTGCTGCCCACCGGCTGGCGCGTGACGAGCATCATCTCCAACCTACTCATTATCTTGGGCGGCGTCATAATCCTGCGCAACCAGGCCTTCTCGACCGCGACGCTCACCACGATGGTGGTTATCGTGGCCGGCTTTGGCTGGATTGTCGAAGGTGTCATGTCCATTCTGGAGTCCGAGCTTTCGTCCAACCGTGCCCTCGCCATCCTGAGCGGCGCACTTTCCATCATCGCCGGCATGTTCGTGTTTATCTATCCGCTGTGGTCGGCCAAGATGCTCGTCATCTTTAGCGGCGCCGCACTGCTGGTGTTTGGCGTAACGCTGATTGTTCGCGCTATTCAATTTGGCAAACTGGTGCACTAGATGCCGCGAACGCTCTTTATTGATGCAGACGCCTGCCCGGTCACGCGCGAGTCGATTGACTGCGCGCGGCGGGCGGGCGTCGCCGTCGTTATCGCCGGCAACAGCACACAGAACCTGGAACGCCACATTCGCCGCGACGATCCGCGCGACGTCGAGCATGCGCGACGCGGATTTTGGGTCACGACGCTCGATGTGAGCGTGGGCGCCGACAGCGCCGACTTTGCCATTGTCGAACGCCTGCAGGCGGGCGACGTAGTCGTGACGCAGGACATTGGCTTGGCGAGCATGGTGCTCGGACGCGATGCCGCCGCCATCGGCGTGCGCGGGCGCGTCTACGATAAGGCGACCATCGACATGCAACTGTTTATTCGCCACGAGGAAAAGAAGGTGCGCCGCGCCGGCGGTCGCACTCGCGGTCCGGCGGCATTTACCAGCGAAGACCGGGCCCGCTTTAAGCGCAACCTCACCGAGCTGCTGCGCTAACCAAGGTAGATTTTTGGGACATGCCTAAAAATCTACCTTTTTGTTTTGGCAGCGGGGAATGCCCTGGTCACAGGGGTAGATCGTAAGACATGTCCCAATAATCTACTTAAAGGCCAACGGCGGATAGGATGAGGCCCCAGCCGGCACCGATGACGTACATCATGATCAGGAACAGGACGTTTTCGCGGGCGCTGCGGTTGGTGCGGAACAGCACCAGGTAGCCCACACCAGCAGAGATGAGCGTGCCGGCGAGCATCGGGGCCAGCTGCAGCGCGCCTTCCAGGTACAGTTGTGTGATGACGACGCTGGCCGAGCAGTTGGGAATCAGGCCGACAAGCGCCGAACCCAGGACGGCGAGCGTCTCGTTGCCACGCAGGAACTGCTCGATCGCGGACTCGCCGAAGGTCTCGAGCACGGCGACCAGAATCAGCGTCACCAGAAAAATGAATACCGATACCTGCACGGTGTGCGAGATGGCGCTGCGAATAATCGACAGGAGGGGCGCGCCCTCGTGAGAGTGGGAGTGATCGTGGCCATCATGGTGTTCATGCTCGCCCTCATGACCGTGATCGTGGCCATGTCCGTGTTCGCGCTCGTCCTCGTCTTCATCGCAACCGCAATGGTCGCGCTCGCACAGCTCATGGATGTGATCGGCGCTCACGCCCGCCTCGGCCACCTCGTCGATGATGTCACCGCCAGTGTGGTCGTCGTGCGCGCAGTTCACATGAGCCGGATTAGCAGCGGTCCCCAGCACGGTACGGCGAATCGCCGCATGTGCGCGAGCGTTACGACGCAGGCCGCGAATGGCGGCGTCCACGATAAAGCCCGTGACCAGCGCGATCAGTGCCTTCGAAGCCAAAAGCATCGCCATGGTCTGCACGGGCACCTGCTCGGCGAGCAACAGCGGCAGCATCTCATCGGAGGTCGAAAGGAACACCGCCACCAACGTACCCAAGGTCACGACACGACCGGCATACAGCGTGGCCGCCATTGCCGAAAAGCCGCACTGCGGCACCATGCCCAGCAACGAGCCAACCACGGGGCCCGCGGCTCCGGCACGCTTGATGGCGCCGTTAACGCGGTTGCCCGCAACATGCTCGAGCGTCTCGAGGGCCAGATACGTCACCAACAAAAACGGCACCAGCGACAGCGTGTCCTTGCCAGCGTCGAGCAAAATATCAATCAGTAAATCCATGAAGGATGGAACCTTTCGTGTCTTTCGGCAGCATTGTAAAAGTCCTAGCGGTCAACTAGGGTATTGTAGTTGACCTAGGCGTGGTGCCAATAGTTGCCCATGGTAAACTATCATCTCGCCATAACTCAATGCCACCGAGCCGCGCGACGCGGCCCGTCCAAGGAGCAGTTATATGAACGTTTCACAAGCACTCGAATACGAGCGTCAGCCGTTTATCCCCATGTTTATCTATGGCGATCACGGCGCCATGGAGTCCGAGCGCCAGAAGGGCGAGGAGGCCCTTAAGGTGCTCGAAACCGAGTACTTTACCGCCGAGGGCGACCCCAGCTTCGACTTTGCCACCGTGCGCGACCTGGCTGACCGCAACCGCGACCTGTGCGACCAGATTGGCGAGGCGCGCCTGCGCAACGTGACGCCCGCGACGCTTTCGCGCGGCCTGTCCGATGCCGACACCTGCGCCGCCATCGGTAAGATGCAAAAGCGCACCGCCGCGTCGGTCATGCGCGAGATCCGCGGCGACCGCGACGCGCTCGGCGTGGCCTACGCCCGCAAGCCCATCCAGGGCACCGTGCTCGGTATCGACATCGAGACCACCGGCCGTGCACCCGAGCGCGGTTATATCATCAATGTGGGTTGGGAAATCATGGAGCTCACCAGCGACGCCGTCCCGCACGACGCCGAGGCACACTACTGCGGCCTGCCCGATATCTACCGCGGCGAGGATGTGCCGTTGTCGAATATCCACCACATCACCTGGGACGACATCGACGGCAAAAAGCCGTTCCGCGAGAACAAGGAACTGCAGAAGCAGCTGCTCAAGCTTATGAAGAAGTACCCGTACATGGCGCACAACGCCGCCTTTGAGGACAGTTGGTTCAAGATCCACCTGGACGGTTACGCCGAGGCACGCCGCGCCGGCAAGATCATCGTCATCGACTCGCGCCAGATCTGCCGCAGCCTGGATGCCGACGTCCGCTCGCTCCCCCGCGAATCCGCGCCCGCCGCGCTCGAGAACTGGGCGCGCCGCCGTGGAACCCTCGCCGCCGACGCCAACGAGCAGCATCTGGGCCTCGACGACACCGACCTCATGCTCCGCACGGTTCAGGCCGAGTTCAACCTCAAGAACCTATTCGCGAAATAACCGATCCATCTGCGGGAGCGCCTGCCAGGCACAGCGCAATCCGTCTGGGCACACCGACACGCAGTAAACTAGGGCGCAGCCTTATGGCTGCACCCTAGTTTTCATCAAAACGAGCAAATACGCGTGCTTCACATAGTCGGCAGGTTGGCCCACCTACATTTTTCGAGTTGTTCGGCCAGCTGAACCACTAGTCAAGGCCCCTTGAACCGCAATCGAAGCTAAAATCGCCTTAATTTCGCAACCAAGCCCCATAAATCTACCTGAATCAATTCGAATAGGACGTTGCGATCGCACCATTTGTATAGGATAAGGCCGAATAACTCAAATTATGTTGGTGAGGCATCTGAGCGGTCGGCAAAAACGCTTAGAAGCTACGAATCCGCAACTAAAGTTCATCAAAAAGGGGCAGCCGGCAGAAACCTCCCCAGCCAAAGCTGCTCCCTCAATACGACAGCTCAAAAACCCACCGTTCGCAGAAGATAAGCCGCGCCCCAATACCGTTGCCCGAAGTTTCGGGCGTATGCGGCGTCCGCTATGCCATCATGCGCGTATGGGAATCATTCTGTCACATACCACGGCACGCGCTGTATACCAAACAGCCAACTCGCTCGCAAGCTACGCGACCGGTCCCATACCTATGGAAAAGATCAGGGTGTCTGCGCCGACCACGTCCGACCTGGAAGCGGCACGAGCATGGCTCAACAGAAAGAATGTCGATTCTGAACGTATCCATGTGCTGACGTTTTCCAATAATGCCAAAAGGCACCGCAAGGGCTGCATCTGCCACTGCACGCGCTATACGTTTGATGCAGAAAGCTACCTAGAACTCGAGCCGAACGTCTACATCGTCGATATCAAGCTGTGCGCGTTAGAAGCAACAGCCGACCTCAACCTTTCGGAGCTCGTTGAGTATTACTTTGAAATCTGCGGCTCCTACGCGCTTGGAACGTCCGACGAAACTCAATATCGCGAGCGCCCAGCCCTAACCAGCGTTGAAGAGCTCAGAGCCTTCTTTTCAGAGGCACCGGGGTATCGTGGATCTAATAAAGCACTTAAGGCACTTTCTTATGTACACGAAGGCTGTCGCTCCCCACTCGAAACGGCGTTTGTCATGATGCTGACAATGCCCAAGTCAATGGGTGGCTTAGCCATACGCGCTATCAAAACGGATTATCCGATCCCAGTCCCCAAAAGATACGCCGCCCTAACGCGACGGACGGTTTTCTACCTCGACGCGCTGCTCGAAAATTCGATGACCGATATCGAATACAACGGCTTTTACCACGACAAACCCGAGCAGCAATCAATTGACGAGGAGCGCCGAAACACGCTGCGAAACATGGGATATGCCGTTATCACAGTTAATCGTCATTCGTTTTTCAAGCAGTCCGCTTTTAAACGGGTCATGGAAGCGATTCGCATTCGCGAGAAGATATGGCCCGGTCGACTCCCGGATAACTTCGCCATCCTGCAAGAAACTCTTCGTCAATTTGTCTTGCGGCGCTACTTCGAATACGGTCGCCGCGTCCTGGAGACACTCAAAGAAGAAGAGGCCGCCAAGCGCGAAATTGCAAGCCAATATCCGCAAGCTGATGACCCGAGCATCAACGATGTGCCCGAACCCGACGACATGCAACACGTCGGGGCCCTTGCTGAGGAAATCAATGGGGCTTGGGAATGCGACATGTTCGCAAAAATCGATGAAAACCGCACGGAAGACGACATGATTATTGATCTGATTGAGAATTCACTCTTCTAAAGGCGGTCTCTGCGGATGTCCACCTACATTTTTCGACTTATTCGGCCACCGATATGCCTGATTGGCTACTGCAACGCTCAATATAACTTTAGATAAAACTGATTCTGCAGGAACGCCCGTAGAGAAAGAACTGATTCTCACGGTATTTAACAAGATAAAGTACAAATATGAACAGTTCTAATACTTCTCGAGACGGCTTTCTTAGCATGTTGGCCGAACATCTCGAAATATGTTGGCGAGCATTGCGTCGATGCATCCCAACCCACAGAAAATCGCAGAGGCGGCAAGCAGTCATCGAAATTATCGCAAATTGTATTGACATATGAACATGCGCTCATATAATCGGAAGCAAGTTATATGAGCGCATGTTCATATGAAAGGATATTGCAATGAGCATCCGCGTTGATGAAACGAAACCCGACACCGAGGCCACCGAGCCAGTGATCCCCACCACCTGCTCGCCCGAGGACCTTCCCGACGAGGAGCTTCTCTACGACCTCGCCGACCTGTTCAAGGTCTTCAGCGACACCACGCGCATCAAGATCCTCTATGCCCTCATGGGCCGCGAGCTCTGCGTGGCAGACATCGCCGAAGCGACCGAAACCTCGCAGTCCGCGGTGTCGCACCAGCTGCGCACACTCAAGCAGTCGCACCTGGTTAAATTCCGGCGCGACGGGCGCAATATCCTCTACTCGCTCGCCGACGACCACGTCTACACCATGCTCAACCAGGGCATGAGCCACATCTGCGAATAGCGACCAACCACGGTACCAGCGCGGCCTGCACCCAAGCCGCAAATACAGAGAAAGGAACCCACCATGAAAAAGCAGTTTAAACTCGACGAGATCGACTGCGCCAACTGCGCGCGTGAGCTTCAGGACGAGCTGGCCAAGCTCGATGGCGTCAAGTCCGTTTCGGTCAACTTTATGACCCAGAAGTTGACGCTCGAGGCCGATGACGCCGAGTTCGACGAGGTCCTCGACCGCGTTGTGGAGTTCACCGCCGACGCCGAGCCGGACTGCGAGATCATTCTCTAGCCCAGGTTTACGCCAACCCGCAAGGCCGCGCTTGCCGCGGCCTTTGCTCGCGAAATTATATGAGTGAGTGTTCATACATTCAAATGGGAGGATTCGAGTCATGGCCACCGCCGACCCCAAGAAGAAAAAGAAGAAGCGCAAGAAAAAAGAGTCACTCGAGCATAAGCGCAACCGCATCCTGGTAGCGCTGGGCATTTTTGCCGTGGTGTACGCCCTCGATGAGCTCGGCACCCTCACTGCCGCATTCGGCACCCCGGGCGACATCTACGCCAGCTTCGCACTGTTCCTCGTGCCGTTTTTGATTGCCGGCTACGACGTACTGCAAAAGGCATTCAGTAACATCCGCCGCGGCAAGGCCTTCGACGAGAGTTTCCTTATGGCAGTCGCAACCATCGGCGCGTTTGCCATGGTGTTCTTCCCCGATACCGACCCGCACATGGCCGAAGGCGCCGCCGTCATGCTGTTCTACCAGGTCGGCGAGCTGTTCCAGGCATACGCCGTGGGCAAGAGCCGCAAGTCGATCAGCGCCATGATGGACATCGCGCCCGACTACGCTAACGTCGAGCAGCCCGACGGCACGCTCGAACAGGTCTTTCCCGATGACATCGCCGTCGGCACCGTGATCGTGGTCAAGCCCGGCGAGCGCGTGCCTATCGACGGCGTCATCGTCGAAGGCGAGACACAGCTCGATACCGCTGCCCTTACCGGTGAGTCGGTCCCCCGCCCGGCCAAAACCGGAGACGATATCATCAGCGGCTGTATCAACATGACGGGCCTCATCCACGTGCGCACCACCAAGCCATTTGGCGAGTCCACCGTCGCGCGCGTCCTGGAGCTCGTAGAAAACGCCAGCGAAAAGAAGGCGCGCACCGAGAACTTCATCACGCGCTTCGCCCGCGTCTACACGCCCGCCGTCACCGGCGCTGCCGCGGTACTCGCGCTCGGCGGCGGCTTGGTCACCGGCGCCTGGTCCGACTGGATCCTGCGCGGCCTGACCTTCCTGGTCGTCAGCTGCCCGTGCGCGCTCGTGATCAGCGTGCCGCTCAGCTTCTTTGGCGGCATCGGCGGCGCATCCAAGCTAGGCGTTCTCATCAAGGGTTCTAACTACCTCGAAACGCTCGCCGACGTGGACACCGTCGTCTTCGACAAGACCGGCACGCTCACCAACGGCACGTTTTCGGTCGTGGCGGTGCACCCCGAGTCTGGCTATACCGAGCAGTCGTTGCTCGAGGTCGCAGCCCTTGCGGAGTCGTTCTCCGATCACCCCATCGCGCAGTCCGTGCGCGCCGCCTACCAGGGCGAGGTCGACCCCAAGCGCGTAAGCGACTCCACCAACGACGCGGGCCATGGCGTGACGGCAACCATCGACGGCAAGCACGTCGTCGTTGGCAACGCAAAAATGCTCGCCGCGACCGGAGTCGAAGCGCCCGATTGCAAGGTCGTCGGTACGATCCTTCACGTGCTGGTCGATGGCATCTATGCCGGCCACATTGTAATTGCCGACACCGTCAAGGCCGATGCCGAGCGGACGATCAGCGACCTGCACGCCGCCGGCGTCAAGCGCACCGTCATGCTCACGGGCGACCGCGAGGAGGTTGCGGCGTCTGTGGCCAAGCAACTCAGTCTCGACGAGTTCCACGCGCAGCTGCTGCCGGGCGATAAGGTCGAGCGTGTTGAGGCGTTGCTTGCGAGCGAGAACGGCAAGGGCAAGCTCGCTTTTGTCGGCGACGGCATCAACGATGCGCCCGTGCTCACCCGCGCCGATGTGGGCATTGCCATGGGCGCCATGGGGTCCGACGCCGCGATCGAGGCGGCGGATGTCGTGCTGATGGATGACAAGCCATCCAACATTTCCCGCGCTATCCGCGTGGCGCGCAAGACCATGACGATTGTTTGGCAGAACATCATCTTTGCACTGGGGATTAAGCTGCTGATTCTGGTGCTTGCGGCACTGGGCATCGCCAACATGTGGCTTGCCGTGTTCGGCGACGTAGGCGTGGCGATCATCGCCATCCTGAACGCCATGCGCGCGATGGGTGTCAAGAACCTGTAGCGTTCGTGGGCTGTCCGGCCGGGACCGGGTTTGGTTTTGAAAACGTCCTCGCGCATGAGGCCCGTCTTTCCTGCTCCTGCGGAGCAACGGAAAGGCGGGCCTCGCGCTGTGGAATGTTTTCAAAACCAAACCCGGCCCCGGCCTGCGGTAACATCGCAGGCGGTTCTTGAGCATCGCTTGCTGGCAGGGTTCCTTTGCTGAAATGGACTTGGCCGAAAGGGCCGCTGGTCCCAGTCGCTGGTTCGCGCTTTGCGTGAACTCCGCGCTACTGTGGGACAGTTAGGCTTCTGTTGTTGAACCCGCTACATCTTCCCGGCCCAACATCGCCCGTAGCTTCTCAAAGCTTTCCTCGCTCAGGCAGTGCTCCATGTGGCAGCCCTCTTGCGACGCGACCTCAGCAGAAACACCCGCATCCTCCAGCAGCCCCACGAAAAAGCAGTGACGCTCCCACATTTGACGAGCGACCTCCAGCCCTCGCTCCGTCAGATGAACATCTCGTTTGCCCATTTCGACATAGCCGCTGTTCTCCAGCGTCGCCATGGCTTTAGAGACGCTTGCCTTGGTTACACCTAGGTATTCGGCGACGTCAATCGATCGAACGATGCCTTGGCGCTCCGAGAGCACATAAATAGATTCGAGATAGTCTTCTCCGGATTCACGCAGGGCCATGGGCCGCCTTTCGCGATGATTGTTAGTTAGCCTTTGGATACTTTCCACGGCTAACTTTACCGCAAAAGTTGCCCATGTCTTACTACTTTGCCTAAAAGTTAGCCGTGTTTCACAAAACGTGCGGGACGAAAGCAAAATGGGGACGCCCCGCAAGGAGTGTCCCCAGGCGCCGGGTGACGGCCCGCAGCTATAGCAGCCCAAAGTGCTTCGCGGCGTTATAGATCCCGTCGTCGTCCACGGCGGTCGTCACGTAGGTCGCCGCAGCCTTCACCGTGTCTTGCGCGTTGCCCATGGCCACGCTCGTGCCCACGGCGGCAAACATCGACAGGTCGTTCTCGCCATCGCCAAAGGCAATCGCCTCGCTCGCGTCGATGCCCAGGCGCTCCAGCGTCGCCGCCACGCCCAGGTCCTTGCCGCCGTTGGCCGGAATAATGTCACAGAACAGGTCGCACCAGCGCGTGGTTGTAGAATGCGACAGGACATCGGTAACTATGCCCTGGTCGGCCGGGTCCACAAAGGCGCAGAACTGGTAAACCGGCGCATCGAAAGCGTGCTCGAAAGGCTCCTCGTGATACGAGATTCCGGCATTGTCGGCAGCAGCCACCACACGCTTGGACAGACGGTTCACAAACGAATTCTCGCCCTGCATGCACAGTGAGTCGTAGCGCCCCTGCGCCACCTGGTCCACAATCACCGCAACGTCTTCCGGGTCGATCGGACAGCTGCGGTAGACGCCCTTGGCATCAAAACAGTGCTGGCCCGAAAGCGTAATGTACGCATCCCAACCCAAGTCGAACAGCCAATCCGGCATCTGATAGGTCGGGCGACCCGTGGCGATTATGCACGCAATCCCCTGCTCGCGAAAGCTGTCGAGCACCTGTTGCGCCGACGCCGGAATCCGATGGGTCTTAAAGCTCAGCAACGTGCCGTCGATATCGAAAAATGCGGCCTTGATCATCCTCGACTACTCCTCGCCTTCGAGTTTCTCGCTCGCCTCGAGCCACGCCATCTCCAACTCGTCCATGGCGGCGTGGGCCTCGTCAATCTTTGCCTGCTGCTCGCCCAGCGCCGTGTAGTTGGTGGGGTCGACCTGGGCCATCGCAGCCTCGGCCTCCTCCACGCGGGCGCGCTGCGTCTCCATTTTGCGCTCGAGCGAGCTCACCTCGCGGCGGAGCTTCTGGCGCTCGGCGTTGGAAAGGCCATTGGGCTGGCCACTCGACTTGGGCTTTTCGGCCGCAGCCGCCGCGGCACCGGTGTCAAACGTGCCGGTCTTGGCGCTCGGCGCACCCACGGGCTCGCCCTCGGCGGTGGCGTTACACAGGCGCAGGTACTGGTCGACGCCGCCGGGCATATGCGTCAGGTGACCGTCGAGCAGCGCCCACTGATGGTCGGTCACGCGCTCCATCAAGAAGCGGTCGTGTGTCACCAGGATCAGCGTGCCGGGCCAGCCGTCGAGCAGGTCCTCGACAATCGCGAGCATATCGGTATCCAGGTCGTTACCAGGCTCGTCCAAGATAAGCACGTTGGGCTCGTCCAGGATCGTCAGCAACAGCGACAGGCGACGGCGCTGGCCGCCCGAAAGATCGCCGATGCGGCTCCAGAGCTGCTGGGTCGTAAAGCCCAGGCGCTCGCAGAGCTTCTCGGGCGAAGTCTCCTTGCCGTCGATGACGTAGTACTTCTTATAGTTGCCGAGCACCTCGCGGATCGTATCGCCCATGTAGGGTTCAAGCTCCTCGAGCTGCTGCGACAGCACGCCAAAGCGCACCGTCTGGCCAATCTTCACGCGGCCGCGCGTGGGCGCGATCTTGCCCTGGATCACGTCGAGCAAGGTCGACTTGCCGGCGCCGTTCTCGCCCAAAAGACCATAGCGGTCGCCCGCTCCGATGAGCCAGGTCACGTCGGAAAGTACCTGCTTGGGCGCGCCATCGGTATCCGCATAGCCGGCGTCCACGTCGACCACGTCGATAACCTGCTTGCCCAGGCGGCTCACCGCCAGGCGCTTGAGCTCCAGCTCGTCGCGCACGGGCGGCACGTCGGCGATGAGCTCGCGGGCGGCCTCCACGCGAAACTTGGGCTTGGTGGAACGAGCCTGGGCGCCGCGGCTCAGCCACGCGAGCTCCTTGCGCGCCATGTTGCGACGGCGCTCCTCGGTAACGGCAGCCATGCGGTCGCGCTCCACGCGCTGCAGGATGTATGCCGAGTAGCCGCCCTCGAAGGGATCGACCTGGCCGTCGTGGACCTCCCACATGCTGGTGCAGACCTCGTCCAAGAACCAGCGGTCGTGCGTGACCACGAGCATGGCGCCCTGGCCGCGTTGCCAGCGGGCCTTTAAGTGACGCGCAAGCCAGTTGATGGTGCGCATGTCCAGGTGGTTGGTGGGCTCGTCGAGCATGAGCACGTCGTAGTCGCCGATCAGCAGGCGCGCGAGGTCCACGCGACGGCGCTGGCCGCCCGAAAGCTCGCCCACCGTGCCCTCCCAGGGCACATCGCTAATAAGACCGGCGAGGATCTGGCGCGTGCGGGGGCTCGACGCCCACTCATACTCGGGCGTGTCGCCCACAACGGCATGATGCACGGTATCGGTGTCGACAAGCTGGTCCTTTTGGCCGAGCAATCCGATCGTCGTGCCGCGGCGGTGCGTCACACGGCCGTCGTCGGGCTCCAGCGTGCCGGCGAGAACGCTCAGCAGCGTCGACTTGCCGTCGCCGTTTTTACCGACAATACCAATGCGGTCGCCCTCGCCCACGCCGAGCGTCACGTTATCGAAAATATGTTTGGTGGGAAACTCTAGGCTGACGGAATCGCATCCCAAAAGAATCGCCATATGCCCTGCTCCTTCGTAGAAATTCAACGTTGTCCATGATAGCAGCGAAAAGGCGGGGCGCACACGACACAAAAAGGCGGGCCATCTCCCGCAAGAGATGACCCGCCTCTCCAATCAGTCCCGCGGCAACCGTGGCCGCCGCGGGCCTCAAGCATGTCCCGGACTAGGAGAACATGCCGGTGAGGTAATCATTCAGCCGCTTATCCTTGGGCCGTTGGAAAATCTCGTCGGTCTCGTCGTACTCGACCATATCGCCCATGTAGAAGAACGCCGTTCGGTTTGACACACGCGACGCCTGCTCCATGTTGTGCGTCACGATGACGATGGCACGCTCGGCCACAATCGATGACATCAGGTCCTCGATCGCCAGCGTCGAGATGGGATCGAGCGCCGAGCAGGGCTCGTCAAACAAAATCACGTCGGGGTTGAGCGCCAGCGTGCGTGCAATGCACAGACGCTGCTGTTGGCCGCCCGAAAGCGCGTAGGCGCTCTTGTCGAGCTTGTCCTTGACCTCGTCCCACAGTGCCGCACCACGCAGGCTCTCCTCGACCATACGATCAAGCTCGTCGCGGTCGGTGATGCCGTGGCGCTTGGGCGCAAACGTAATGTTGTCGCGAATGGACTTGCGGAAAGGGTTGGGCTGCTGAAACACCATGCCAATGGAGCGACGCAGCTCGTACGTGTTCTCGGTCTTGGTGTTCACGTTGCGCCCGCGGTAGCTGATCTCGCCCTCCACGCGGCAGCCGCGAATCTCGCGATTCATGAGGTTGAGGCTACGTAAGAAGGTCGACTTACCGCAGCCCGAAGGCCCAATGAGCGCCGTGATCTCGCCCTTGTGAAAGTCGAGCGACGTATCGTGCAGCGCATGGTGGTCGCCATAGTACACGTTGACGTCCTTGGTAGAGAGCACGACCTCGTCGCTCACGGCCTTGCCGCTCACGCGAACGCGCTTCTCGCTCTCCCCCACACTCGACAGAAAGTCCTGGGTCTCGGACGTGGCCGCCTCGGTTGCGGGCGTTGCATTCATCTCGCTCATTCGGCCGTCATCTTCCTTGCCAGTTGCTTGCCCACGATGCGGGCGATTACGTTAAACAGCAGCACGCAGATCATCAGCAGTGCGGCGGTGCCCCAGACGATCTGCTGGGCCTCGGGGCTGCCCTCGCCATAGATCTTGTAGATATGCACGGCAAGCGACTCACCGGGGCGGAACACGTTCCAGGCGCAGGTGGGGCTCGACAGGTTAAAGCTCAAGAAATTCAGGCGAACCGGCGAGCTCATACCCGAGGTAAAGAGCAGCGCTGCGGCCTCGCCAAACACACGGCCGGCCGAAAGCACGATGCCGGTCACGATGGCGGGCATGGCCTCGGGAATCAGGATGTGCAGCGTGGCCTCCCAGCGGGTAAGGCCCATGGCCAGGCATGCATCGCGCTGGGCCTGTGGCACGTCCTCGAGCGCCTGCTGAATCACGCGCACCAGGATGGGGATATTGAACATGGTGAGAGCGACGGCGCCGGAGATGATGGAGTACTTCCAGCCCAGCTGCACTGAGAACACCAGAAAGCCGAACATGCCGACGACGATGGAAGGCAGCGAGGACAGCGTCTCGATGGCGGTAGAAGCGATGTCGCGGATAGGGCCGTTCGGCGCGTACTCAACCAGGAAGACCGCTCCGCCCAGACTGATGGGCACCGAGATGACCAGGGTGATCAACAGCAGATAGAACGAGTCGAACAGCTGGTAGAACACGCCGCCCTGGGTTCCGTTGGCGCGCGACGGCTCCGTGAGAAAGCCAGGTTTGAACAGCGTCGAGATGCCCTCGAACAGGATGTAGGCCACCATGGAGATGACGATGAGCATGACGATGGCGACGATCGCCGTCAACACGCCCGTGGCGATGCGGTCCTGTTTTTGGACACGCCCGAGTCTCGCCTCGTCGATATGGATGCGCGTGCTAGCCACGAGCCTTCGCCCCCTTGCGGCCAATGAGATGGATAATCAGGATGAAGATGAGGCTCATGCCCATCAGCAGCAGACCGAGCGCCCACAGAACGTCGTCCTGGGCCGAGCCCTCGGCATAGACCGCCATAGACGTGGTGAGCGTGGTGGTGATGGTGGACGCCGGCGACAGCAGCGACGTCGGCATGGCCTCGATGCCGCCGATAACCATGCGCACGGCGAGCGTCTCGCCAAAGGCGCGGGTCATGCCAAGGATGACCGCGGTCATGAGCGAGGGCATGGCGCTCTTGAGCACCACGTGCCAGATGGTCTGCCAGCGGGTATAGCCCAGCGCGAGCGAGCCCTGGCGGTAGCTGTCGGGCACGGCGCGCAGGCCATCGACCGAAAGCGTGGTCATGGTCGGCAGGATCATGACGGCCAGCACGATGGCGCCGGGCAAGATGCCCAGGCCCGTGCTCACGTGGAAAACGCTCTTCATAAGGCCAACGACAACGTGAAAGCCGATCAGGCCAAAGACGACCGAGGGAATGCCGGTCAAAAGCTCAATAAGCGGCTGAAAGACCTTGGAGCCAAACTTAGGCCGAATCTCGACCGCAAAGATGGCAGAGCCGATGGCGATGGGCAGCGCGATGAGCGTGGAGAGCACCATGACCGCAAACGAGGTGACAATCAGGGGCAGGGCGCCGGTGTAGGGCAGGCCGCTTTCGGCTGTGTTGGCCAGGTCCCACTTGGTGCCGGTGAAGAACTCGACGACCGAAACGCCGTCCTTGAGAAAAGCCGAGAGGCCCTTTTGGGCGACCATAAAGATGAGCGCGGCAACGACAAGCGTCACGAGCGCAACGCACGCGCCCGTGACGCCCAGGCCCACGTTCTCAAGGTCGCGCTTTGGCAGCTGTTTTGCCATTGCAAACCTTTCCGGGGCAATTACTTATTTAGCGGAGACCTTGCCGCTGGCGTCCTTGACGACCTTCATGGCAGAGACGGGGATAAAGCCCTGCTCCTCGACGAGCTTGCCCTGGACGTCATCGGAAAGCATGAACTCCAGGAAGGCCTTGGTGGCCTCGTCGGCATCCTTAGCGCAGTACATGTGCTCGGTAGCCCAGATCTTGAAGGAGTCGTCGGTGACGTTTGCGCTCTTGGGCTCCACGCCCTCGACCTTGATGGCGTTGAACTTGGAGTCATCGAAGTGCGAGAAGTCGAGGTAGGAGATGGCGTTGTCGGTGCTGCCCATCTGAGTCTGAACGTCGCCGGACTTGTCGAGCTCGGCGTCGCCCTTAAAGTCGACAGCCCCGTCGCCAAAGACGGCAGCCTCAAAGGTGGCGCGGGTACCGGAGCCGGCCTTGCGGTTGAGAACGACGATAGTAGCGTCGTCGCCGCCGACCTCCTTCCAGTTGGTGATCTGGCCGGAGAAGATGCCCTTGAGCTGCTCGAGGGACAGGTCGTCGACCGTCACGTTCTTGGAAACGACGGGGCCCATGCCCACGACGGCGACCTCGTGGTCGACGAGGTTCTTGACCTGGTCGGCCTCGAGCTTGGTCTCGGCGAAGACGTCGGAGTTACCGATGGTGACGGTGCCGGCGGCGACAGCGGTCAGGCCCTTGCCCGAACCGTTGCCCGAGCCGGAGACGGAGACGTCCGGGTTGGCATCCATGAACTTCTCGGCAGCGGCCTCGACGAGAGCCTGGAACGAGGAGGCGCCGTCGTAGGTCACCTCACCGGAGACGGACTCGGCAGCAGCGGCGCTACCCTCGGCAGCGGTGTCGGCGGCATTGGAACCACCGCAGCCAACAAGACCGAGTCCGACGATGCTGGCAAGACCACCAGCGAGGCCGAGGAACTGACGACGAGAATAAGCCTGATCGAGCATGATCTTCCTTTCATACATGCGACTCGCGGGCACCCTGCCCGCTTTGCTGTTTGGAAAGATACGGCCCCGATCGGGCAGCACCAGCGCCAACTGCGGTTTCTTACGGTCATTTGATAGACCCTTACCGCAAGCGCGACTCGGCTTTACAAACGAATAACAAACCCGCCACCAAGCATGACCCGCCTTTTACACCAATAAAAACAAAGTTGCGGTGAAATAGTTCCTGCTTGGCCATCAAATGGCCCATTCTAGGAACTATTCCACCGCAACTTAGATTGGGAAACCGCGAAACCTTAAAGCTCTAATTCATTCAAACGGAGGATCGCAACAATGTAGATCTTGAGCGCCTGCTTGAGCTGTTCCTCGTTGGCGCACTCGTTGGGACCGTGCATTTGGCCGCCCCACGCGGGCAGCTCAAGGCCGGTCTCCTCGGGGCCAAACGACACGGCGCGGGCAAAATTGCGCGCGTACGTGCCGCCGCCCATAGCAAAGGGCTCAACATGCTTGCCCGTAAACTCGTTATAGGTGTCAATCAGCGCCTTCACGGCCGGATCGTCGGCCGAAACTGAGAACGGCACCTTTGCATGACCCACGCGACACGTCACGTCAAAGCGCCCCACGAGCGGCTCGAGCTGCTCGCGGATGGTATCGGCGCTCGTGCTATCGGGAAAACGCACGTCGATGACCTGCTCGATGTGGCCATCCACCACGCGGATGACGCCGGGATTGCAGGTGAGCGGGCCAAACGCCGGGCTCGTCGCATCGATTCCCAGGCCGTGGCCATAGGCGTCCGCATGTACAAAGGCCAGGAACTTGACAAACTCGTGCTCGGCAGGCGTCAGCAGGCGCTCGCCGCGGGCACCAAACGCGTCCTCGGCCTCGCGCAGATACGCCACGATCAGGCCGACGGCATTGATCGTCCCCTCGGGCATCGAAGCATGGCCACCAATGCCGTGGGCGAAAATCTGAGCATGCCCGTTATCGAGTGCCGAGATCTCCAGGCGGTCGGCGTTCTCGACCGGCGCCGGCAGCTCATCGGCGGCAATCGCAAGCTCGCAGATAGACTGCGACGGAATGGCGTTGCTCGCCTCTGCACCGCTCCAGGACACAATGCGCCCGCCGTCGATCTTGGAGCTCACAAACGTCGCCCCAAACTGGCCCTTCTCGGCATTGCAGACCGGGAACTCGGCATCGGGTGTAAACAGAAAGTCGGGGTTCGCATAGTTCTCCAGATAATGGTGAACGTCGGACATGCCCACTTCCTCATCGCAGCCCAGCAGCGCGCGGAAGGTGTAGCGCGGCACAATGCCGTGCTTGAGCAGATAGGCGCCGGCGTAGAGCGACAACACGGCCGGACCCTTGTCGTCGATAACGCCGCGACCGAGCAGCCAGCCCTCGCGGCGCTCCATCGCAAACGGATCGGTATTCCAGCCGGGGCCGGCGGGCACCACGTCCACGTGGCAGATGGTCGCGAGCTGCTTGTCGCCGCGACCCGGGATATCGGCAATGCCCACATAGCCCTCGTCGTCGCTTGTCTGGTAGCCGAGCTTCTGCGCGATACCGAGCGCGCAATCGAGCGCGTCACGGACCGGACGGCCAAACGGCGCGCCGGGCTCCGCATTGGCAGAAACCGCCACGGACGGATAGCTCACCAGCCGCTCGATATCGGCGACGACATCCTCCCAGACCTCGTCGACATACTCGGCAACGCTCTGCTCCACCTGATTCATGGACGACCTCCTTACCAATGAGCGGCGAGCGTGCCCGCCCCTCACATCAAATACTTATATAGCGAAAAGTTTAGCAAGCTCGGCCACCGAGTGCACCACTGCATCGGCACCCGCCGCCTCGTGCTCGCCCGGCGCCGCCGCGCCCGAATAGATACCAATGCACGGCACGCTCATCGCGTGCGCGCCCTCGACGTCGTTAAAGCGATCGCCGATCATCACGGCATCGCCCGCGGCCGCACCCAAGGCCGCCAACGCGTCGCGGACCGAATCGGCCTTGATCTCGCGCCCCTGCGGCGGATTCATGCCAACCACCGCCTCAAACTGAGAAAGTCCCAGCTCTCCCACCATGTCAACGCACTTTGCCTCCATGCGCGACGTCGCCACGGCCAAGCGCTTGCCCTGGGCGACCAACCCATCCAGCAGCTCGGGGATCCCGTCAAACACGGGATACTCCTCCGGTCCCAGCTCGTCAAAAAAGGCGCGGTACTCGTCGGCCACCACAAGCGACTCCTCGCGGGAGAAGCCATAAAAGTCGTGAAAACTCTTCCACAGGGGCGGCCCGATCATGCGACGCAGGTCACCCATCTGCGCCTCCGAAAACCCGCGTGCAGCCAGCGTCTTGCGCGTCGAGGTCATCACCGCCCGACCCGTATCGGCCACCGTGCCATCAAAATCAAACAGCACGACCGGCCGCTTGCATATCTCCAGCGCCTCCATCGGCATCCCTCTTCCCCAGTTGACGATTTCCACACCGACACTTCAAACTGTTGACTATTCAACAATTGAACCTAGAAATGTGGAACTACTCCACTATACTTGTCGCACTTTGCTCTCAGAAGGCGGCGCCGTCGCGCCCCAACGAAAGGTGCAATTATGTCTTTTGCCATCATAACCGACTCCACGTCGGACATCTCCCCCGCCCGCGCCCAAGAGCTCGGCATTTACGTGATTCCGCTGCATGTGATTATCGAGGGCGAGGACCTGCTCGACCAGGTGCAGATTACCGCCCAGGAGTACGTCGCGCGCATGGCCGGTTCCGGACAACTGCCGCACACCTCGCAGCCGAGCGCCGGCGAGTTCAAGGCGCTCTTTGACCGCGTGCTCGCCGACGGCCATGATAGCGCCATCTTTATCTCGCTGTGCAGCGAGTGGTCCGCCTGCTATGCCAACGCCAGCCTGACGGCCGAAACGCACGAGCTCGATGTGCGCTGCATCGACTCGCGCACCGGCTCGGCTGCCGAGGGCCTGCTGGTGGAGTACGCGCTGGCCATGCGCGAGGACGGCCGCAGCCTGGACGAGACCGAGGCGCAGATCCGCGCGACACTGCCCGATGCCCACCTGCTGCTGATTCCCCGCACGCTCGAGAACCTCGTTAAGAACGGCCGTGCGCCCAAGCTCGCCGGCCAGCTCACACAGATGCTCAACATTCGCCTGGCCGTTTCGCCGGAGTGGAAATCGGGCGAGATCAAGGCCATCAAAAAGGGCCGCGGCGCCAAGCGCATCGTCGCCAACACCATGGCCGATTGCCTCGCATTTTTGGCCGAGCATCCGGGCTCCAGCGTGCGCGTGCTCACGACTGGCGCTACCGAGGAGCAGGAGCTCGTCAACCAAGCGCTCGCGGGCCAGGACTACGTAGACGCCGGCACCGGCCCCATCGGCTGCACCATCGCCACCCATGTAGGCGTCGACGCCATCGCCATCAGCTACTGCCCTCGCTACCAGCCCATCCACTAGGGGCACCTTTACCACTTGCGGTGAAATAGGGACTGTTTTTGGCTTATCAGCCGCCAATCAATCCCTATTCCACCGCAACTTGGAAATCGGCGATCAGCCCAGCGGACCCTGAAACAGCTCCTGATGAGTGCCCATTCTCACCAGCCTAATCACTGGGTTAGTCTTATGGGGAAGATAAAGAACGACCACATCGACCAAGCCATCGGATAGGTGGAAATCGATGTGGCCGTTGTAGTTTCCGCCCGGGTTTGAGAGCTCGTGGGCGCCATACTCCGCCGGAAGTGACCCATGAGCCACAAGCTCTGCAACCGCCGCTTTAAACTCACTTTTTAGCTGCGGATGCATGCGCATCGTTCGTTTGTAGTCCACCTTAAATTGAGCCTCGACTTTAATCTCGAACATCGCTATTCCTCATCGAGGAATGACATAAGCTCATCAGCGTTATTAAATGACAGGCTATCGTCCGGCAAAATCCCCAACTCATGAGCCTCGGCGATCACCATGGCACGCCTCGTCGCCTCGTTGGGCACCTCCGCCCTTCCTACAATCTCAAAAGGAATCTTTCGCTGATTTACCAGCTGCCGAACGGCAAGATTGAGATAGGAATTGAGGCTGAGGCCGACCGAATCCAAGAACTCAGTCGCCTGCTCCTTGAGCCCCTCTTCGATTCGAACCGTCGTAGGCTTAACTGTTGCTGTAGACATTTGCGACCTCCTCGCCCTCGTCTTTTACACCAGTATACCCAGTTTAGATGGCAGACTGATGTTAAATAGCATCAATCTGCCGTTCTCATTACTACAACGACAGGCGCCTCGCCCTACATCAGCCCGCTGAGCGCAATGTCGACGGCCTCGTTGAGGTCGTCGGTGATGTGCACCAGTTCCGGATCGAGTGGGCTGATCATACCGGCGCTCATCACCGGACCGTTAAGCCAGTCGAATAGGCCCTGCCAGTACTCGCTGCCTACCAGCACAAGCGGCATGCGCTTGACCTTGTGCGTCTGCACCAGCGTGAGCACCTCGAACATCTCGTCGAGCGTGCCAAAACCGCCGGGAAACACGATAGCGCCCGAGCTGTATTTGACGAACATGGTCTTGCGCACAAAGAAGTAACGGAAGTCCATGCCGAGGTTCACGTATTTATTGAGCCCATGCTCGTGCGGCAACTCAATGCCCAGGCCAACTGACTTGCCGTTGACACTCGCCGCTCCCCTGTTGGCCGCCTCCATGATGCCGGGGCCGCCACCGGTGATAACCGCCACGCCGCGCTGGGCAATCTTACGGCCGACCGTGCGCGCCGCCTTGTAGAGCGGATCGGTCTTGGGCGTGCGGGCGCTACCGAAGATGGTCACCGCAGGTCCGAGCTCGGCAAGCGCGCCAAAGCCGTCGACAAACTCGGCCTGGATGCGCAGTACGCGCCACGGATCGGCATGCAGCCAGTCGGTCGACTCCTCAGGCGCCAGCAGGTTGGCGTACGTATTGTCCTTAGGAATCATGGGGCCGCGCATGACCACGGGGCCGCGGCGGTACGTCTCGTCGTAGGCCGGCTCGCCCTCGACGTTCTCATTCTTAATCATGGGTACTCCTATCGAGAAAAAGAAAACGGGCGGGGTCGACGCCATGCGTCAAACACCCGCCCGAACATCAACTATTCGGTATGGTACCCACGATGCATCATGCGCTTGCAAGGCATCGGTCAGCGGTCGTAGCTCTTAGTAATCCACCGCCGCAGGGCTGTTCATCCAGTCGCTCACAAACGTGCCGTAGCGGCCCTCGATAATGGCCTGGCGGGCACGCTGCATAAGGTTGAGCAGGTAGTAGATGTTGTGCATCGACAGCAGAATGCCGCCGAGCATCTCCTTCTGCGTGACCATGTGGCGAATGAGCGCGCGGCTGTAGCCGCCCGTGCACACCGGGCAGGTGCAGGTGGGGTCGATGGGACCATCGTCGTGCGCAAAGCGCGCGTTGCGGAAGTTAAGGCGACCTTCACTGGAGAACGCCGTACCCATGCGGCCAGTGCGCGTCGGCAGTACACAGTCGAACATGTCGATGCCCACACCCACACCGCGCACGAGGGTGGTGGGGTTGCCGACGCCCATCAGGTAGCGCGGCTTGTGCTTGGGCATGTACTCGGAAGCCAGCGGCGCCAGCGTCTCGAACATGGTCTCGTGGTCCTCGCCCACCGAGTAGCCGCCGATGCCGTAGCCCGGGAAGTCGCCGCACTCCTCCAGATGGCGCAGCGAGCGCAGGCGCAGGTCCAGGTGCATGCCACCCTGGACGATGCCAAAGAGTGCCTGGTCGTCGCGGGTATGCGCCTTATAGCAGCGCTCGGCCCACATGCTCGACAGCTCCACGGCGCGCTCAACGTAGGCGCGCGTGGCGGGATAGCCCGGGCACTGATCGAGCTGCATGCAGATGTCGGAGCCGAGCTTCATGGCGATTTCCATGTTGTCCTCGGGCGTCCAGAACACGTGGCGACCGTCGTAATCGTTGACGATAAAGCGCACGCCCTCGTCGGTGAGCTTGACGGCGTCGTTGTGGCTGAACACCTGGAAACCGCCCGAGTCGGTGAGGATAGGACCGTGCCAGTTCATAAACTTGTGCAGGCCGCCCAGCTCGGCGATAGTGTCCTCGCCGGGACGCATGGACAGATGATAGGTATTGGCAAGCACGATCTGGGCGCCGAGCTGTTTGACGGTCTCGGTAGGAATGCCCTTGACGTTTGCCTTGGTGCCCACGGGCATGAAGATTGGCGTCTCGATGTCGCCGTGCGGGGTGTGCAGCACGCCGGCACGCGCATGCGTCGTCGGGTCCTCTGCGATCAGGTCGAATTTAAAAAGGCTCTGGTCCATAAACTGGAACTCCTTGGTTGCGGTTCATACGCAAACCATTATACGGGCAACCCTCAAAGAGCACCGACTCGACAGAAACTGATGCATTAAACGACTAGTTGTTGGGGACACTCTTCAGCGCCATCTTGCAAAGGAGTGTCCCAATCTGCCGGCACTTAGGGACTGTCCCCAAGTGCCGGCAAGAGTGTCCCTTATGACTAGTCATTTAAGAACGTCCCCAACGACTACGAGATCATCTCCAACAGCCAAGGCAACGCCGATGCTCTGGCGACGTCAGCGAGCGGTCGCCAGAGCGAACAAATTGACATGAAAAGAGGACGGCATAGACCTTCTGGTCATGCCGCCCTCTTTGAATGACAAGTTGTCGCTCTGGTGACCGCGCAGCGTCGAGCCGTTACGCGGTTTGGTAAAACCACGTAACCCCTAAGGCCGCTGGCCCATGCCGCCCTCAAGGGTGACGGTCTCGCCGTTCATGTACTTAAAGTCGGGACCGCAGAGCTGAACGACCACGCGGCCGATTTCCTTCTCGACGTCGCCGTAGTGGCCCGCCGGCGGCATGTGAACGTTGGCCTTGAACGCCTCGGGGTAAGCATCCTGGAAGTTCTCGAGCGCGGCAGTCCAGGCAAGCGGGCACACGATGTTGACGTTGATGCCGTCGGGGCCCCACTCGTTGGCGGCGACGCGAGTCAGACCGCGGATGCCCTCCTTGGCGGCTGCATAGCTGCACTGGCCGTAGTTGCCAAACAGACCGGCGCCCGAAGCAAAGTTGACCACGGAGCCCTTGGTCTCCTTCAGGTGCGGATAGGCCTTCTGCATGTACAGATAGGTAGCATACAGACCGGAGTAAATGGCCAGGTTAAACTGATCCATGGTGTGGTCGGCGATGGTCACGCCCGAGGCGCTGGCCTGAGCATTGTTGACGACGGCGTCGATGCGGCCGAACTCCTCAATGGCCTTGTCGATGACGTTCTGGACGACGGCCTCGTTGTCCTGACCGGCCGAGACATCGGCCTGAACAGGCAGAACCTTGACGCCGTACTCGGCCTCGAGGGATTCCTTGGCAGCCTCGAGCTTGGCAACGTTGCGGCCGGTAATGACGAGGTTTGCGCCCTCCTTGGCAAAAGCGATATCGATGCCGTAGCCGATGGAGCCAGCGGAGCCGTCCTTAAGCGTGGCCTTGCCGCCGCCGGTGACGATCACGGTCTTACCAGTGAAAAGTCCCATACAAAGTCCTTTCAAATCGCGACGGGCGAACCCGCCGACTGCGCGCATCCAAATAAACGCGCCAAAAGCTGAGATGCAACTTTAGCGTGTTCAAGCGAAAATAAAAGACCACGGTAGGCGAACGGCACCACGTCGTTCGGCGAAGGGATTGTCAAGTACAAACTGGATATAGCGACCGAGTTATTGTTATCAGATCGAGCCATCGAACACGTTTTGAAACTTTGCTGCGGCGCGCGGGATGTCGGCGCGAGAC
This sequence comes from uncultured Collinsella sp., assembly GCA_900542555.1. Classification (GTDB taxonomy): domain Bacteria; phylum Actinomycetota; class Coriobacteriia; order Coriobacteriales; family Coriobacteriaceae; genus Collinsella. The sequence goes on along the minus strand of UQNU01000004.1, from coordinate 2,067 downwards.
TTTATCATAGGGTGACAAACAACGATGAGGAGCACATGCCTATGACAGACGAGCTGGACCCCCAGACTCAACAGCATATTGATGATCCCGCAGACGTCACCGCAGATACTGACGCTGTGACCTGCGATGGTATCGACATCGACGACCCCATCTTGGACGAAAGCGCTACGGCGGAAACCCCCGAAACAGAAAACGCCGATGAGCAAAACGACGATGCGCCCGCTAAGGACGACGCCCCTGTACAGGACGACGCCCCGCAAGCAGCGGGCCCCATCGAGGTGTCTTCGGAAGAAGAGCTCGATGCCGTCATGGACTCCATGATGGATGCTGTCAAAGCGATGAAAGACGCCGTCGCCGATGCCGATATTGATGCCGAGGAAGAGGAGGCCGCCGAGGCGGCCTCGACCTTTGTGCCCGGCGAGACTCCGGTTGCCGACCAGGGCAGCACCATGCCCTCGTTTCTGCAGCTCGAGCACCCCACGATTGGCGCCGATGCGGTCGATCCGCACGCAGCAGGCTTTTCTGTGGTCGAGGGCGGTACCGGCAATATCGCCGCGCCGCAGGCTGCCGATGCGGACGCCGCCGACACCGCTCGCCCGGCCGCCCCGCACTCCCCCGCCGCGAGCCGCGATCTGGGGACCGCTGTCTCGAACACAGCGAACGCCGTGGGCGCCTTTATCGCCCAGGGTGCCTCGGCCATGCGCGAGATGAATGCCGCGAAAAAGGCACTTGCCGATGCCCGCGCCCACCTGGCCGAACTTGAGCAGTGCATTGCCGATCAGGCCGAGGAACTCGAGACGCGCCAGGATATCGCAGGCCGCTACGACCAGATCGTCGCCGACCAGCGCCAGGCGATTGCCACGGCCCAAAAGACTGCAGCGGCCGCCGAGATTGACCGTGATGCCCACGCCGCCAAAGCGACAGAGCTCAAGGGTCAGTTCGAACAAATGAAGACAGAGGATGACGCGACTGAGCTCCGCCTGAAGGCCGCGCTCGATGCCGTGGAGGCCCGCGAGGCGAGCTCGCGCGAGACCGGCAACCGCCTCATTCGACGTCTTGAGGATTCCAAGCGCATCCGCGACAAGGTAAAGGCCGAGCGAGACGCCGGCATTGCCGCCGCACAACAAACCGTCGACGCCACGCGCGCCCAGCTCGAGACGCTGCGTCATGAGTATGCCGAGCTGCAACGCAATCCCTCGGCAAATCCCGCCAACTATACGGTGCGCACCAGCGAGCTCTCGATGCAGATCTCCGACACGGCAGATGCCCTGCGTAAAGCCGAAGAAGATGTCCCGCGCATCACCGCCGACCTTGCACACTCGCTTGCCGCAGCCGAGCAGGCCGTCGAGCAGGCGCAAGCCCCCATCGCCGACGCCAAGCGAGCCCATCAGGCCGTGACGGCGGAGGCCGATGCCGCGCGCGACGAGCTGCAGACCGCAAAAACCGCCGCTGCAACGCGCCAGCGCGAACTGCGCGAGAAGATCGCTGCCGAGGACAAGGCACGCCGCGACCAAGAGCAGAGCATAGCCAACGCCCAAGCAGATGCCGCGCATGCGCAGTCGATCATCGAACAGGCGACCGAAGTACACGACCACCCAGAGATCACTGAGTCGCTTGCAGGATCCTTGGCCCGAGACAAAGCCGAACACGCCGAGACCGAGCGAGAAGTCGCCCGGCTCGAGGCCACCGAGGACGCGGTGCGCGAGCGTACCCGCGACTCACGCATCAAATTCACCGGCGCCATCGTCTGCATCGTCGCCACAATCCTGGTGATCATCCTAGTCTGGCTGTTCGCAAGCAAGTAGGCAGGGCACCGAAAACACCCTCACCTCAACTTTTGATAGTCATTGGGGACGTTCTTAAACGACTAGTCAAACAAGAACATCCCCAACGACCACCAATCTCTTGACATAAGGACTGTCCCCAGGTGCCGGCACAAAAGGAACGTCCCCAAGTGCCAAGTGCCCAATGACTACTCAACAACCACGGCAACACCGATGTTATGGCAGAGTCAGCGAGCGGGTCGCATTTGAGACAAGGTGACGTGAAACGAAAGGGCGCTGACCT
>UQNU01000003.1 GCA_900542555.1 uncultured Collinsella sp. | reverse complement strand
AGATGACGTCGAGTCTCGTGGGCTCGGAGATGTGTATAAGAGACAGCTGCTGCATCTTTTGCCAGGCGCGCATCTCGGCGCCGATAAGGTCGCGGGTTCCCTCCGCCTTCTGTGCCTGCATGGGCAAACACCTTTCTTTTGTATCGCGTCATAGATAGTGGTCATTATACGGCACAAAAACAAAACGCGGCGGCGCGTCTGACCGAACGAGGGTATGGGGGGCTCGTTCGGCCAGACGCACCGCCGCGGACGAAGCGGACAAGCGGCGATGCGCTTTGGCCTACCTACTCCCCCGCCACGCTTGCGCGCAGCTTGGCGGCGATGGGCTCGGATGCCAGCAGGAACACGAGCATGACCACAGAGCACGCCAGGCACACGATCCAGGTGCTCGCAAAGGAGCCCGTGGCATCGAACAGCACGCCCGAGACAATGGCGCCGGTAGTGCCCAAGATTGCCTTGAAAGACAAGGGCATAGGCCTTACGGCCATGCCCGCAGGCTTGAAAGGCAAGGTTGGGTGCTACCGGTGGTCGGCGATATAGCCCAAAGCGACGGCGGTATAGGCCGCGGCACCGAGCGGCAGCTCGGCATCGTTAAAACGTGCCTTGGGATGGTGCTGGGCAAAGTGTTCGTCCGTGTCGGTTACGGCCGCGCCCACGGTAAAGTACGCACTCGGAATCTCGCTCGAGATAAGCGCGAAGTCCTCACTCGCCATGGCATGGAAAAGCGGCAAGAAAGCCGCCTTGGGCAGCACTGCGCCCACGTAGCCAAGCGACGCCTGAGTCATATCGCTGTCGAGTACAAGCGGCGGAACATCCGAAAGTGTCTCGATGGTCGCCGGCGTACGATAGGTCGCGGCAACGCCGTTAACGACCTCCGCGATGCGGGTCTTGAGGTGAGCCATGAGCTCAACATCAAAGCCGCGCAGCGTTCCCTCGAGCACGCAGGTGTCGGGGATGACGTTGGCCGCCAAGCCGCCAGCAAACTTACCAACGGTAAGTGCGACTTCCTTGGCCGCCGGCACCTCGCGGGAGATAAGCTCCTGGAGCGCCAGATGCACATGCACGCCTGCCGTGATGGGGTCGATGCAGATCTCGGGGCTCGAGCCATGGCCGCCCTTGCCCTGGAGCGTGATACGGAAACCGTACACGCCCGAGAGCGCCGGGCTGCCGTAGAGCACCAGGCCAAGCGGCGACTGGCTGTTGACATGCATGGCAAAGGCCGCCTGAGGGCGCGGGTTCTCGAGCAAGCCGTCGGCGATAGCGGCGCGGGCGCCCTCGAAGGTCTCCTCGCCCGGCTGGAACAGCAGTTTGACGGTGGCATTGGCGTCGATGAGCTCGGCCTCGCGGGCCTTGAGCAGGCGCGCCGCACCAAGCAGGGCCGTCGCGTGCATATCGTGACCGCAAGCATGCATGCAGCCATTGGTGGATGCAAAGGGCTCGCCGGATTCCTCGACAACGGGCAGGGCATCCATATCGCCTCGGAGCATGACGACCGTTCCGGCCCGCTCGTCCTTGCACGTGCCATTGCCCTGAGCGGCCGCGGCCGCACCGGCACCGATCAGGCCAACGACGCAGGAACCGTCGACGAGCGTGGCAAACGGGATGTCCATCTCGGCCAGGCGCGCTTGGATATACGCAGAGGTCTGCGGGAGGTCGTTACCAAGTTCGGGCGTCCGATGCAGATCGTGACGCCATGCGGCAAGCTCATCGGCAAAAGTTTGAGCCTCTTTGACCAGACTGTCGCCAATGGCGGCTTGCGCCGCCGCGGTGGCCTTGGGCGCTGATTGCGGTTGAAGATCGGACAGTGCTGGTGCCATAGATGCCCTCCAGTAACGTTTTTGCAGCAAGCACTTTGATAGCGTAAAGTGCATGGTACTACTTTAAGGGCGACGCATAAAAAATGCCGCCCCGGGAGGCGGCGCAACAAATTGTTTACAATTGCGGACGCGGCTTTCGACGCAAAAAATCGAAATGCGTCTCGCTCAAGATAATCGAAAGAAAGATGAGCGCGAAGCCGGCGAGCAGGCGCGAGGTGAGCGCCTCCCCCATCAGCAGTACCGAGAACAGCACACCCGAAGGCGACTCCATCGAAAGGAGCAGCGAGCCCGTCGAGGCTGGGACGTGCGCCAATCCAACGTTTTGGATGAGCAGCGCCACGCATGTGCAGCCCACCGAGAGAAACGCCATCACACTGATAAAGCTCGGCGTCCAAACGGACAGAGGCGCTTGGGTCTCGAATAGCAGCGACGAGATCAGGCTCAGCACGCCGTTGCCCACAAACATCCAAAACGTGATGACGTTGATGTCCATTTTGCGACCGTACTTGGCGGTCACCGCCATCTGGATGGCGAAGAAGACCGCGCCCGCCAGCGTAATGACGTCACCGATGTTGAATTCAACGCTATCGAGCGCCACCAAGCCAATGCCCGCCAAGCACAGCAGCGCCGCGCCCAGGTTATAGCGGGTGAGTTTTTCGCCGCTCAGAAAATAGCTCGCGAACGGCACAACGATGCAATACGTGCCCGTCAAAAAAGCATTCTTGCCCGCCGTGGTGTGCGCCAGACCGACTGTCTGCAGGGCGTAGGCGGCCCACATAAGTGCGCCCATGCCAAGTCCGACGATAAGGTTGCGGGCGTTGAGGTGCGCGATGATGCGCTTGTGGAAGATGAAAAACATGACCAACGCCGCAGGCAGAAAGCGCACGTAGAGCAGTTCGAACACCGGAATGGTGTCGAGCGCGTCCTTCATGGTCGTAAAGGAGTAGCCCCAGACGACTGCCACCGAAAGCAGCAGGACTTTCCAGAACAGCGGCGAGCGAGCGCCGGCGCCGCGGGAGGTGCCGCCCGCGCCCAGGTCCTCGCGAGCAACAGGGCTATCGGGCATCATTTCGATATTGTCAGTGGCATGCTGGGCCATAGGGCATCCTCGCGCTCAATCTGGGCGTGGTGTCCGCACGCGCATGGCTGCGTGCCGCCTCATGGTCAAATAAAAGCAGGGCGCACCGGACCCCCGGCACGCCCCGCTACTGTAGCAACAACCAAGCAGCCCGTGCAATTCACTACGCTAAAGCATCGGGTTGGAAGATCTCGATGTTCCGACGGCGTTTACGTTGCTGAACTAAATCAATTTGGTTGACTCCAGTTTTTCGATGATCCAGTCGTTGGCTTTGATGACCGGGCGGCGGAAGACGACGCCCAGGGCCAGCGACGGAATCAGATAGCTCGCCAGAATGCCTAGCTCAATCCAATACTCCATATGGTAGGCACCGGCCATAGCGGCGTGCATGGCGTTGATGCCGTGAGTAAACGGCAGGAACGGATAGATCGCCTGGAACACGGGGCCGGTCATCTCGATGGGGAACGTGCCGCCCGAACCGCCGACCTGCATGACCAGCAGCACGACGGCGAGCGCCTTGCCGATATCGCCAAACGAAACCGTAAGCGTGTAGACGATATTGGAGAACACGAGACTCGCGACCCAGCCCGCCAGCACAAACTGCAGCGGGTCGTCGCACTGGATGCCAAAGAACAGGATGTCGCCCGCGCACACGAGCGTTGCCTGCAGCAGGGCCAGACCGCCAAAGAACAGGTAACGGCCCAGGTAGATCTCGTGCAAGCGCACGGGGATGAGCTCGTTGATAAGCTCATCGTCAACCGAGACCTTCATCATGGCCGCCAGCACGATCGAGCCGACCCAGAGCGACAGAATCGTGTAGAACGGTGCCATGGCCGAACCGTAGTTGCGGATCGGATAGACCGGCTTGCGATCGAGCGCGACGGGGCCGGAAAGCGACACGGCCAGACCCTCGGGATCATTGCCGATCATCGTCTTGATCGTAGCGAGGTCATCCGACATCAAGGCACCGTCGAGCTCGTCCTTAAACGCACTGATCTTGTCCGACGCCTCGCCTAGCTGATCGGAAGCCTTGTTGACCAGCTTGGCGGCCTTGGAGAGGCCCTTCGCCAACGAGCCGGATGCATCGGTGAGGCCGCCTACGGCGCTATCCAGGTCGCCCGAGATGCCATCAAGCGAGTCCAGAATGCCCGAAACCGTCTTCTTGAGCTCCTTGGCCTTAACCGAGAACGTGGAATCGTAATCGGATTTGGCACCCGCGATGCCGGCCTTGGCATCAGCGATGGCCTGATCGACCTCGGCACGCGAGTTGTTGACCTCGGCCATGCTATCGGAGAGAGACTTCGCGGTAGGCGCCAGATCCTTGGCATTGTTGCGGTACTCAACGGCGATTCTGCCCAGCGACGTCGCGGCGGACTTGAGGCCGTCCTTCAAATTCTCATCGCTCACCTGGTCGGCAAGGCTGCGGAGCTGATCGGCCATCGCATCGATATCCTTGGCGCGCGCATTGAGGGCCGCAGCGGCATCGTTGAGTTGGGACGCCGTAAGGTCGACATGCTGGTTTGCGGTGTCGAACGCCTTCGCGAGCTCGGCAGACACATTGTCGAACGAACCCGCACTTCCATCGATTGCGGCATCGATGGCATCGTTTGCCGCCTTAAGCGCTTCTTTGGAATCATCGATGCCGCTTTTGGCATGTTCCATGAGCTGCTTTGTCGACTCATCGACGGCACCGGTCTGCTTGAGCATGCCGCTCGCCGACGTCAGCGAATCGGACGTGGAGCTCAAAATGCCCGCCAGCGACGAAGCATTTGCCTGAACGTCTCGCAGGTCCTCAATCGAATCGCCAAGCGTCGAGGACAGGTTGGCGATAAAGTTGCTGACCTGGTCGGTGCTCATGTAATCGAGCAGGCTGGACACCGTCTTAAGACCGATGCTCGTAATGGTCTCGGTAAAAGTTTCGTTAACCTGGCTCTGAACGGCACTCGAACCCTTCTCGGTCACGATCTGCGCAATGGCGTTGGCCTTCTGGTTCTCGTAAAACTCGATATCGGCGTGTTTCACGTCGGTCGAGAAAAGCGTCATCATGTCAGCGCTAAACGTTTTGGGGATAACGACGGCAGCATAGTACGCGCCCGACTTAACGCCCTCGATAGCCTTTTCGCGATTGTTGAGCACAACCCAATCGAAGCTCTCGTTGCCGCGTAGGGTGGCGGTCACGTTTTCGCCCACGTTAACCTCGACGGGGATCAAATCGCTCTCGTAACCCTCATCGGTGTTGACCACGGCGATCTTAAGATTGCCGGTGTTGCCGTACGGATCCCAGCTGCCGGCGATGTTAAACCACGCGTACAGACACGGTACGATAATGAGGCCCATCACGACAACCAAGCCGATCACGGAGCGAGACACGTTTTGGACATCGCGCTTAAACAGATGCAGGATGTTCTTCATTTATGCCTCACCTCCTTTGGAGTGCTTGCCAAGCGCGGTGGTATCTCCATCATTTGTGGCTGTGCTGTCGCTGCCCTGAGATTTATGGTGCGAACCGATATGCGGCAAGCGGCCCGTGGACTGATCGCCGCCCTTGGCGCCACGCTCGCTGGCGTTGAGGCCAAACATGTGGCGGGCGGCAGGAATGGCGGCCGTGTGTTCGCGCATCTCGCGACGCAGGTCCTCATCCGAAAGCGCCGAGATGCGCATCTGGGTATTGAGGCTCGCTCGGATATATTCGATATTGATAAGCCAGCCGCAGATGGCAATAACCGAGATGATCCAAATGACAAGCAGGATGATCTTGCCGTTATTGTCGATATCGAGAACCGTCGACAGGACAAAGAGCAGGACCTGAACGCCCACCACGGCGGCAAAACCGCCCTTGATGTAGTACGGGTAGCGATGTTCAAAGGCGACCGCATGATCGAGCAGTTCGCGACGGTACGAATCGGAATCGAGCATGACGCGCATGGCCGTGCGCAGCGAGTAGCGCTGGCGCGGCAGGTCGTTGGACTCGCAAATCATCATACCGGTCGTGGAGAGCTGTTTATCAAAGAGCAGGTTAAGGTTGAGCAGCAGCGGACGCAGCTGCAGGCCGATAAAGAGCGCCACGATCAAGAACACGCCCAGAATGCACAGGTTAAACAGGTAGTTAAACGAGTACATGCCGCCGACCGTCTCGCGCAGTAGATTGATGCCGTAGGTAAAGGGCAGCAGTGGGTGCAGCCACTGGAAGAAGCCAGGCATCATCTCGATGGGGTACATGCCCGATGAACCCGGAATCTGCACGATAACCAGAATGACGCCGATTGCCTTGCCGATGTGCTTAAACGTAGTGGACAGCGCGTAAATGATGTTGACGTACGTAAACGAGATGGCGATGCCGCCCAGCACGAACAGCAGCGGGTTGACGCACTGTACGCCAATTACCAGATCACCCACCGTAACGATGATGGCCTGCAACGCGCCCAGGATCACCATGAGCAACCAGCGGCCAAAGTAGCCTTGGCGCGCCGTAAAGCTGCCGATGCCTTCGCGATCGACCTCGAGCTTGTAGATGGCGATAAGCACGTAGCCGCCCACCCAAAGCGCCAGGTTGGTATAGAACGGGGCAATGCCCGAGCCGAAGCTCTTAACCGGATAGATCGACTTGGACGCGAGCTCAACCGGAGATGCCATGAAGTCTGCGACGTCATTGACGTCGACGCCCATCAGGTCGGCCAGCTCGCCCATGGACTCGGAGGTCTGCAGCGCCGCGATGTCGTTGGCGGCGGTTGCGAGCTTATCCTGGACCTTGGCAAGCGAGGAATCGGTCTGGGACAGCGTGGTCTTGGCCTGGCCGAGCGTAGCGTTAAGCTGCGAAAGCGTACCGCGCGCGCTTGCAATCGTGGGCGTGAGGCCAGATACGATACCCGTCAAATCACCCGAGACGGCGGCAAAGGAATCAAGCGCGCTCGAGGCCTTCGGCAGCGCGTTTTGACCCAGGTCCGTCTGGGCCTGGCCAAGGTTGGTCGCACCGGTCTGAATTGCGTTATTGATAGCGTCGCTGGCACCCGAGACAGCCGCGGCGTCATTCGCCATGGCGCTCGACTGCGCAGACAGACCGTCCTTGATGCTCTGAAGCTTTTCATTCTGCTCTCGAAGCAAATCGATGGTCGATACAATGCGCGCGTCAATTTCCTCGGAACCTGTCGACGTGTCATTGGCGAGAATCTCTAAGTGCCCGATAACGGCCTTATTGTGGTCGATCGTCGCTTGGAGAGACTCGAGCGAGTTGTCGATACGGGTGGTCGTAGATGTGACCGTGCCCGTCAGCTTGCCGATGGCAGCGTTCGCAGAGGCCGACGTCTTGGTAAGCGCAAGGCTGCCTTCCGAGAGCGCCTTGGAGAGCGAGGCGATAGAGTTGCCCGCCGTGGTGCGAGCTTCGCCCAGCAGGTCGTTACCCTGAGAGATCGCCTGCGTCAGTGACGGCGCCTGACCCTGCAGGCCGGCAAGTGCCGCATCGGCCGAGGCGATGGCGCCACTCGTCTTATCGATGGCGGCATTCATGTCGCCAATCGAATCGTGCACCTCGCCCAAGGTATCGGATGCCTCGGAGACAGAACTTGCCAACGAATCCTGAGTCTGGGTTGCCTTGTCCTTTAAATCGACTCCGGCATCCTTGGCAATACTGGCAACGGTCTCGCCCACCGTGGAGACAAATTCCGAGTTGATCTGCTTCTCGATGGTACTTGCACCGGTGTCGGTAACCTTGGGTGCAATGGCGCTCTTCTTCTCATTGACGTAGTACGTAAGCTTGGGCTGATGGTAGTTGCCGTCGAGCATCGAAACCAGGTTATCCGAGAAGTTCTTGGGGATTACGATGGCCGCATAGTACTCACCACTCTCGACGCCCTCCTTGGCATCGGCCGCCGAATCGACGAAGGTCCAGCCCAGCTGATCGTTCTCCTTGAGCTGATCGACGACCTGGTCGCCCGCGTTGAGATCGCCCACCAGGTCGTTCTGAGTGCCCTGATCGTTGTTGGCGATAGCAATCTTGATGCCTTGGGTGTTTCCATACGGATCCCAGTTTGCCACGATGTTATACCAGGCATACAGCGAGGGAATAACGCACACGCCTAGGGTAACCACCAGGGCGACGGGGTTCACAAGCAGTCGCTTAATGTCGCGCTTAAATATCGCAAAGGACACCTTTGCATTGGATAGTTTGCTGCCGAGACTCACGCTTGGACCATCCATCCTGTCGTTAAATCGAATCGTACTATCGACAACCATTGTAGTAGGCGCTTTAACGTCTCAAAGCACAATGGTGCTGAGTTTTGCGGGTAGCAATATACTACGAAGATGAGTTAACGTACAGATGTACAGTATCCTAAATTTCAGCAGGTCACAAAACCACAACCCGCACAAATTAGCAATTCAAATAGTCATCGGGGACGTTCTTAAACGACTAGTCATTTAAGGACGTCCCCAACGACTAGTTTTGACCACGGTAACGTCGATGTTTTGGCGCAGACAGCGAAAGCCCGCCAGAGCGAGCAAGGTGACGTGAAAGAGGAGGGAAGCGTACTTTGGTACGCGACCGACGATTGAACGTCAGATTGCCGCTTAGGGGCGTTTGCAGCGTCGAGCCGTTACGCGGTTCGTAGAACCGCGTAACTACCTAACTACATCAAGTTGCAAACAGCCGCCGCGAAGGCAACGGGGTCCTCGGGGAGGATGCCCTCGACCAGCAAAGCCTGGTCATAGAGCAGACCGGAGTACTGCTTGATCTTGTCGGCGTCGCCTGCCTTCTGGGCAGCGACAAGCTTGTCAAAGACCGGGTGCTTGGCGTTGAGCTCGAGCACGCGCTGGCTCTTGGGCATGCCGTCGGGCGCGCCCTCGGGTCCCTTCTGGAGTACCTTCTCCATCTCGAGCGAAAGCGGGCCCTCGGTGGTGATGCAAGCGGGGGCATCGGTCAGGCGCGCGGAAACGGCAACTTTCTCGACCTTGTCACCGAGTGCCTCCTTCATAGCGCTAAAGAGGTCCTCGTTCTCCTTGGTAGCGTCCTCGGCCTCCTTCTTCTCGTCCTCGGTCGCCAGGTCAAGATCACCGGTCGCGACGTTCTTGAGCTCCAGATGACGATCCTCGACCTCAGGCTCGGCACCGTCGGCCACAGCCTTCTCGGCAGCCTCGCGGGCAGCATCGTCCTCGTAGACCTTGGGCATATCGGCGGCAACGTACTCACGCATGGCCTGGAAGGTGAACTCATCCACATCCTGCGTCAGCAGCAGCACGTCATAGCCGCGGTCGAGCACGCCCTTTACCACGGGCATCTTGGCCAAGCGCTCGCGCGAATCGCCGGCGGCGTAGTAGATGGCCTTCTGATCCTCGGGCATGCCCTTGGCATACTCGGCCAGGGTAATCATCTTCTGTTCCTTGGCAGACCAGAACAGCAACAGGTCGGCGAGCTCATCGGCCTTCATGCCATAGCTCGAGTAGATGCCGTACTTAAGGCCGCGGCCAAAGTTCTCAAAGAACTTCTCGTAGGCCTCGCGGTCGTTGTCACGCATATCCTCAAGGTCAGTGGTGATCTTCTTTTCCACACGCTTGGCGATGGCCTTGAGCTGACGGTTCTGCTGCAGCGTCTCACGCGAGATGTTGAGCGACACGTCGGCGGAATCCACGACGCCGCGGACAAAGTTGTAGTAGTCGGGCAGCAGGTCGTCGCACTTCTCCATGATCAGGACGTTGGAGCTGTAGAGCGCCAGGCCCTTCTCGTAGTCCTTGCTGTACAGATCGAACGGCGCGCGTCCCGGCACAAACAGCAGGGCGGCATACTCGAGCGTGCCCTCGGCATGGAAGCTGATGGTGCGCGCAGGATCGTCAAAGTCGTGGAACGTGGACTTGTAGAACTCGTCGTAGTCCTTCTGCTCGACATCGGAGCTGCGCTTCTTCCAGATCGGTGTCATGGAGTTGACGGTCTCAAGCTCCTGGTAGTCCTCGTACTCGGGCTTGTAATCATCCGGCGCGTCCTCGGGCTTGGGTTTCTGGCGGCTCTTGGACACCATCATCTGAATCGGGTAGCGCACATAGTTGCTGTACTGCTGAATCAGGCTCTTGAGGCCCCACTCGGTCAGGAAGCGATCGTAGGTCTCGGCCTCGCCGTCGGCGTCGAGCTTCTCGTTCTCGCGCAGCGTCAGGATGACATCGGTACCGTGCTCGGCGCGCTCGCCGTCCTCGATGGTGTAACCCTCAAGACCGTCGGACTCCCAAACGTGGGCGGTATCCTCGCCATAAGCGCGGCTGACGACCTTCACGTGGCTAGCGACCATAAAGGCGGAGTAGAAACCCACGCCAAACTGACCGATGATGTCGACATCGGAGCCCTGCTGCTCGGCGTTCTCGGTCTTAAACTCCTCGGAGCCGGAATGGGCGATGGTGCCCAAGTTGCGCTCGAGCTCCTCGGCGGTCATGCCGATACCGTTATCCGAAATAGTGATGGTGCGGGCGTCTTTATCAAAGGAGACGCGAATGGCCAGGTCGCCCTGGTCAATCTTGACGCTCGGATCCTGCAGGCTCTTAAAGTTGAGCTTGTCGACGGCGTCGCTCGCGTTAGAGATAAGCTCGCGCAGGAAGATTTCCTTATTGGTGTAGATGGAGTTGATCATGAGGTCGAGCAGTTTTTTGCTCTCGGTCTTAAATTGACGCATGTGCAGTCCTTTCGCGCTACCCCCGTCCGCAAAAACGGCCCGGTTGCCCGAGCCGCATCGCAGACCTGCTATGTTCAGACTTAGATTTTATAACCCATTAGCGCGCATATATACATACGGAATCGAAAAACTGTATGTTGGAACACCCATGCGTCGATTGCCAAGGAGTATCCCCAACTGCCAGCAGAAAAGGAACGTCCCTATCTGCCATCTACGCGCTTGGCCATCCAGACATGGGGCTGGCCCTCGTCTTCGTAATCTACCGGGGCAATTTGCGTGTAGCCCGCCTTTGCATAGAGCGGCAACACGTATTCCTGCGCATGCAGCTTAATAAGCTTAGCGCCGGCATTGCGTGCACACACAGCACTGGCCTCGACGATCGCACTCGCCAGTCCGCGACGACGCATAGCCGGCAGCACGGCGACGCGCCCCATAATGTAGGTCTCCCCCGCCGCAACGCCTTCGTCCATGTCGCATGCCGGCAACACCGGGGCCTCTGCGTCAGCCACGCGCTCAAGCTCTTCGGGAAACACGCGCGAGCAACCGGCAAGCTCGCCGTCTACATAGAGCGTCACATGAATGCAGTTTGGATCCTCGTCGATAGCGTCGAACTCATTCTCGTAGCCCTGCTCGTCCATAAAAACGACGCGGCGCACCAACGCCGCGTCATCAAAGCATCCCGTCTTAAGTTGGATATCCATGGCTGCCCTTTCATTCAATGCGAACGTTAGGGACAGATATTAGCGAAAATGAGCTCCGCGCACACTAAACTTCGCGCGAGCCTTCGCCAGGCAGTCGTAATGACCCACGTTATGGGCATCGCTCGCGATGAAGCTGTACAGGTTCTGATCGAACAGGCGCTGTGCCGGCTTTTTCTCGCGACCAAAGCGACCGCCGGCAATAAAGTCCGCCGAAGCCTGCAGCTTGCAGCCCATATCGACCAGGCGCTCCGCCACGCTTACATCCTTTTGAACCGCACGATAGCGCTCAGGATGAGCGATGATCACCTGATAGCCACGGCACTGCAAATCGTAAATCGTGTTCTCGTACTCTCTAAACGCATACGCATCGGCATGCGTCGAAAGCTCGAGCAGAAACTCGTTGGTTCCATCGAAATGCAAGTGCTCCGCGGCATCGATACCAAGCTCAACGAGCTTTCGATGGTTGACCTCGAAGCCCATCTGGAGCGGAAAACCGTCAGCGTTATCACGCAGCAGCTCAAAGGCATCCCACATCTTGTCGTAATCAAAATAGGGATCACGGCAGTGAGGAGTGCAAACGATTCTGGTTACACCGGCCCGCTTGGCAGCCTCGAGCATCGCCAAGCTCTCATCGAGATCGGCGGCGCCGTCGTCTACACCCGGCAAGATATGGCAATGAATGTCACGCATAGGTCAGCCTTAATCAACTAAACGTTTGCTCGGTTGGTGAAGATGCCCTTTTTGGAAGTCCCCTGATCGTCGGAGCCCTTCTTCACCTTCTTACCGTCCTTGGTGTAGTAGGAGTAGTAGTACTCGCTGGTCTCGGTCTCGCAGTAGTTCATAACGGTACCGATGAGCTTGACCTTCTCGGACTTCTTAAGCTGGCCGATAGCGTTGAGTGCCTCCTCGCGCTTGGTGAAGTCCTCGCGCACCACGAACAGCGTACCGTCGGTCAGGCTGGCAATCTCGGCAGCATCGATGAAGGTGCCGACCGGGGGAGCATCAAAGATGACGTACTGGAACTTGGCGGACAGTGCCTTTACCAACTTGGCAAAGCGGTGAGAGACGATGATGTCGGCAGGATTGGGAATATGCGGCTCAGCATCGAGGAAGTAGAAGTTCTTCTGACCCGTCTCGACAATTGCCTGGTCAATGGAGATCTGCTCGGAAAGGACCGCATAGAGTCCGCCGCGCGAACGAACGCCGAGCATATCGGAAAGGGACCTGCGGCGCATATCGGCCTCGACCAGGAGCACGGACTTGCCGCTCGTGGCGATTGCCTGAGCAAGGTTAATGGAAACCGTAGACTTGCCCTCGTTGGGAATCGAGGAGGTAACGGTGATGGTGCGAATGGGGTCGTCCACGCTCGCAAAGCGGATGTTGGCCAGAAGGGTCTTGGCGGCATTCTGTACAACGAGCTTATCGGTGTTCTTTGCCTTAGCCATGCCTATTTACCACCTTTCATAGCCGGAATTCGGCCAACAACGGGAATGCCCAGGAGCTCTTCTGCCTCTTCGGCACCGCGGATGCGAGTATTGAGCATGTCTGCCAAAACGACATAGGCGACTGCGATAAAGATACCGGCGAGGAACGCGACAGCAACGTACAGCGTGCGCTTGGGGCCGCTGGGGACTTCGGGAGTCTTAGCCTCGTCGATAACGTTGATGCTCTGGGCAGCGCCGACGTTCTGAGCGACCGTACTCACCGAGCTGGCCATGGCCTTTGCGACCTTAGCCGTCTCCTTGGCATCGGTGCCGGTAACCGAAAGCGTAATGACACGCGTGGTGGTCTCGGAGGAAACAGACACCTTGTAGTCATCCAGGTCAGCAAGGCCCAACTCATTGGCAGCACCGCTCTTAACGCTATCGCTATCCAGCAGCGTGGCGATATCGTTGGAAAGCATCTGGCTCGCCGAGAGATCGTTGTAGCTCATCTGGCCGCTATCGTCGGTCTTGGCGAGAATGTACATGCTCGTCGTCGCGGTGTAGGTGTTGTCCATCGCAACGAAAGACACGATGCCCATGGCGATCGCGCAGACCACCGGAAGGGTGATGACCAGCTTGAGGTGCTTCTTCAGCAGCTGGAACAGTTCGAGAAGGGTCATGCAGCTTGCCTTTCATTTCCCCAGTTCGGATTGACAAAACTGTCCGTATGATATCGCATCTTTTTACCGAGGCCAAACTCTATACATAAGAAACAGGCTCTCCTGTAAAAATGTCGGAAGCAATCGTAAAATTTCACAACAACGCCGCACCCGAAAGTCAAATGCGGCGTCTACATCAATATCTATGTTGTATCGCTATGCGAATGGCTCGTCCTGCTGTATGGGAAACGTCACCGTAATGGTGGTTCCCACGCCCAACTCGCTCGACAGATCGAGCGTGGCGTGATGATACAGGGCCGCATGCTTGACAATGGCAAGCCCCAGGCCGGTTCCGCCGCGTGCCTTGGACCTACTCTTGTCCACGCGATAGAACCGCTCAAATACCTTGCCCTGTTCTTCAGGCGCGATACCGATTCCCGTGTCGGCGACCGCGAGGAACGGATGGCCTTCGTCGTTGGCGCCGCACTGCAGCGTAACCGTACCGCCGGGTCGATTGTAGCGGATGGCGTTGCTTGCCAGATTATAGATGAGCTCGTCGATCAAGCGCGACACGCCTTCGATGACCACGGGCTTGGTCTCATGACTTATCGTCACATTCGCCTGACGGGCGACCTGTTCAAGACGCTGCTCAACCGCGTAGATGGCACGCGAGAGCTCAATAGGCTCCGTGGATCCAATGGGCACCGCCTCGCCCTCAGTTGCACGCTCGGCCTCGTCCAAGTTAGACAGCGTAAGGATGTCGTTGACGAGCGCTGCCAAGCGGCCCGCCTCACGATAGATGCGACCGCCAAAGTTGCACAGGTCGTCCTCGCCCTCGACCATGCCGTTTGCGATGAGCTCGGCATAGCCCGAAATCGCCGTAAGCGGCGTCTTGAGCTCATGGGTGATATTCGCCGTGAACTCGCGGCGCATACGGTCGTTGTCCGCTAGCACCGCCATTTGGCGCTTGAGTTCCTGGCGCTGCGACTCGATACGCTCAAGCATGGGGACCATCTCGGCATAGGCGTGCTCATAGCTACGGCGTGGGTGGTCCAAATCCACCTCTTGCAACGGCGCGATGATGGCACGGGACTCGCGGCGTGCCATAAAAAACGAGAGCACCGCACCCGCTGCTGCGATAAGCAGCATCGGCGCCACCATCGACAGCAAAATCGCCGCAACGCCAGGCTGGGCCTGCGCCAAGCGGACAACCTGGCCGTTATCAAGGGCGACGGCGCGATACAGCATAATCTCGTCAAGCGTAGAGCTTGCGCGCTCCGCGGAACCCGAACCATTCTCAAAGGCCTCGATGACCTCGGGGCGATCGCCGTGGTTGGGCAGTGTGGAAGGTGACGCCTCGTTGTCGTAGGCAACTGATCCATCCTTGTTAATCAGCGTGATGCGCAAGTCCTCGCGATCAAGGCTACGCAAGAACGGGATGGGCTCCTGCTGCTCGTCGAGGGCGGCAGCAATGAGCTCGGTTTCCTGCGCCAGATTGGCACTCGTGGCATCCGCCAAGGTGTTTTGCACAAAGAACGCACCCAGCACCGTAAACGCCACGATAACCGCCATGGCGCAGACAAAGATCGTCACAAAAACGCGGTGCGACAGCGTATGTTTTCCCTGGGGGGCGAAGACCACGGGTTACTCCTCCGATGCGGTGGCCGCGGTGTCGTCACCTTCGGCACCATCACTGGCAGAAGGCTCGGCCAAGCGGTAACCCACGCCGCGCACGGTCTCGATGGCGCCGGCATGCTCGCCCAGTTTTTGGCGAAGCGTCTGCACGTGCACGTCAACGGTGCGCGAACCTCCGTCGAAGTCCCAGCCCCACACGCTCTGCAGCAACGACTCGCGGGTAAAGACCACGCCGGGCTTGCGCATGAGGTACTCGAGCAGGTCGAACTCGCGCAGGGTGAGCTTAAGCGGCTCGCCGGCAACGGTCGCCTCGCGATGGCTGGGCGAGAGCACGATGTCGCCCACGCTGAGCACATCGCTCGCCTGCTTGACCATGCCGCCGCGACGCAGCAGTGCGCGGCAGCGACTCGCAAGCTCCATGAGCGAAAACGGCTTAGTCAGGTAATCGTCAGCACCGCCATCGAGCGCCATCACCTTGTCGAGCTCGGTGTCCTTGGCGGTAAGCATCATGATGGGCACCGTCGCCGTCAGGCGATCGGCACGCAGGCGACGCATAATCGCCAAGCCATCGGTATCGGGCAGCATGATGTCGAGCAGGACAGCATCGGGTACCCGTCGCGCCACGGCGGCCTTAAACTCGCCATCGCACGAAAAGCCCTCGGCCTCGATTCCCTGCTTGCGCAGCGCATAGACCGTCAAATCCCTGATGTTGTCATCGTCCTCGACGTAATAGATCATGTTGAACCCCTTTGCGGCCGACATGACCGCATCTTAACCCTAAAGGTGCCTGTACTAGATGGTATCAGCCAAAACGGCCCGTCAAATAATCCGCCGCGCGCGGATCGATCGGGTTTTTGAAGAGCTGGGCAGTGGGCGCATGCTCCACCAGCTCGCCCAGCAAAAAGAACGCGACCGAGTCGGAGATGCGCGCAGCCTGCTGCATGTTGTGCGTAACGACCACCAGCGTGCAGGTCTCCCTGAGCTCGCAGGCCAGCTGCTCCACCACCAGCGTCGATACGGGGTCGAGCGCCGAGGTCGGTTCGTCCATCAGCAGAATGTCGGGCTGCACGGCAAGCGCGCGGGCGATGCACAGGCGCTGCTGCTGTCCACCCGAAAGACCCAGGCCCGACTCTTTGAGCTTGTCCTTGACCTCATCCCATAGCGCAGCGCGACGAAGGGAGTCCTCGACCAGCTCATCCAGCACAGCGCGATCGCGCACACCCATGCCGCGCGGACCGTAGGCGACGTTGTCGTAGATGCTCATGGGAAACGGATTGGGGCGTTGGAACACCATACCCACGCGCTGGCGCAAACGACAGATATCGTAATCGCCCAGGATATCTTGACCATCGAGCGCAATCTTGCCCTCGATGCGACAATCCTTGATGCCGTCGTTCATGCGGTTAAAGCAGCGCAGCAACGTGGACTTTCCGCAGCCCGAAGGCCCGATAAACGAGGTGATCTGCTTGTCGCGGATCTTGATATTCACGTCCTTGAGCGCATGATGGTCGCCATAGAACAGGTCGAGGCCCTCGACGTCGATGCGCGTCGGCGAGACGGCAAGATCCTCTGCCGTGGGGCGAGTCGCATCCCCAACCTCGCGCTCGTGCGCGGCCTCGGCCTGCGCTTTCATGAGTTCTTCAAGCTCCGTGGGCTCCACAGCCGCAGCAGCCGTCATACCGCATACCTCCACATCGATATCAATTCAGCAGTATCGATAGTAGAAATCGCGGCTCATATGTATGTGAGCGCATTGTCAAGTGTTTGTAAGGGCACGCTGGCTATGCGGCGGGCAGCTCGATGGTGAATATCGTGTGTTCGGGCGTCGATTCACATGCAACGGTACCGCCGTGTGCCGCGATGATCTCCTTGGCAATAGCAAGACCCAGACCGGCACCACCGCGATTGGTCGCACGCGCCGCATCCAGGCGATAGAACTTCTCAAAGATCACCTTGAGCTTAGCCGCAGGGATAGGATCGCCCTGATTGATAAAGCGCACGCGCACGCCGCCATCGTCTTGGCGCCCGGCCTCAATCGTGATAGTCGAGCCCTCATAGCTATAGGCAACGGCGTTTTTCATGATGTTGTTAAACACGCGGGCCATCTTGTCGCCATCCACGAGTACCGTCAGGTCCTCGCGAATATCAACTTGGGCTTCCTTATGCTGCTCGTTGAGGATGGGATAGAACTCGTCAGCCACCTGAGCCAGCAGCAACCCCAGATCAACATAGCCGCGCGTGAGCACGATATCGTGGAAGTCAAAGCGCGTGATATCGAAGAACTCTTCGATGAGCGCATCAAGCCGGTGCGCCTTGTCGAGAGCCACGCCCGTAAAGTGCGCACGTTGCTCAACCGGCAGCTCGGGAGCCTCTTGCAGCAGCGAAAGATAGCCCACCACACTGGCAAGCGGGGTGCGTAGGTCATGTGCCAAGTACGTGACCAGATCGTCCTTGCGATGCGACTCGTCACGCAGAGCTTGCTGCACCTTGCGCTCACGGTCACGCACGCGGTTAAGGGCGCCCTCGACCTCCAAGAAGTCGCCGTCGATGTTGTCCCAGGTGTCGGGGTGATCGATCAGGCGATCTTGAATACGAGCGGCCAGCACACAATCGGCATGCTGCTCGCCCTGTTCGTAGCCCTGGTAGTACAGGGCGCGGCCGCACAAGAACAGCACGCACACGGCAAGCGCCAGCACAAAGCCAAGCATGTTGAATACAAAGCCGGCATCGAACAGCACCGGCCCTTCAATGCCGCCGAGCACCATGGCGCCAATCGCCAACGTCATGGCCCACGCGGCGCCGCCAATCACCATGCAGCGGCGCACGATCTCAAATCGATCGATCAGCAAAAAGCCGACAAGCAGCACCGCCAAGATTCCAGCGATGTTATCAATGCCAATCAGCAGCAGGGTCAGCAAAAAGAGCAGCACCGTTGCAAGCGCGCGATTGTCGACGACCGACCTCACGTATTCAAAGAGTCGATCGGGCACCTCGAACGCTTGCCTATCGTCTTTTGTCATATCAAGATCCTCACAAGCGAAAAGCGTTATTCGATGATGTAGCCGACGCCCCAGACGTTTTTGATAAAGCGCGGCTTTTGTGCGTCGTCGCCAATCTTTTCGCGCAAGTGGCGAATGTGCACCATCACCGTATTGTTGGAGCCGGGCATAAAGTCCTCGTTCCACACCGCGCGGAACAGGTCCTCCACGGCCGCCACGCTGCCGCGATGCTCGACCAGATACAGCAAGATGGAATACTCGATGGGCGTGAGGCGAACCGGTGAACCGTCCACCGTTACGGAACGAGCATCGCGGTTGATCTCCAAGCCGTCGAGCTGAATGGTCGGCGACTCGGCCGCCTGCGCACGGCTACCGTAGCTGGTGTAGCGGCGAAGCTGAGCGTGCACGCGCGCGATGAGCTCCAGCGGACGGAACGGCTTAACCACGTAATCGTCCGCGCCAAGCGAAAGGCCCTCGATCTTGTCTTGCTGGGCATCGCGCGCCGTCAGCATGATCACGGGATAGGTATGGCTGGAACGGATTGTACGCAGCAGCTCAAACCCATCGATATCGGGCAGCATGACATCCAGCAACGCCAGATCGAACTCCTGCTCCAAGATTGCCTTGGCAGCATCGGCCCCGCTATAGGCAATCTGGACGTCAAAGCCTTCTTTTGTAAGGTAGATGCCAACCAAGTCGGCGATGGCCTTCTCGTCATCAACTACCAAAATGCGCTCGTTCATGCGTGCTCCTCTCGCGCTCCATTATGCCCGAGGGGGCGCCCGTCACACACAACAAGCGTGGGTGATTAAGTCGGCCTTAAGCACCCTTGTGCCCGTTCGGGAGCAGATGTGGGCCACGCACGCACGCGATGATCGCCGACGCCGGCAAACGATATACTCTAGTTCCAGAAGAGACCATCCCGTCGAAAGCGAAATCCGTGAAGTCCCTCACCTCTTTTGCAAAGCGCTCAGCCCAGCTTGCCGCCGGCTTTGTCTGCGCTATCGCCCTTGCCGCTGGCGCGCCCACCGTCGCCGGCGCCCAAGTGCTCACGACCGACAATGTTTGCGGCAAAACCGCCGATGCGCGCGGCATCACGGCCGAAAACCTGCCCGATATCGATGCGACCAATGCCCTCGTCATGGGCAAAGACGGCACCGTCTACTATGTCCGCGACGCCGATGAGCAGGTCAAAATTGCCTCGATCACCAAGGTCATGACCGCAATCCTAACCGTCGAGAATTGCAAGATGGACGAGAAGGTCACGGTGAGCAACGCCGCAGCCACCGTGGGCAATTCGACCGCCGGCTTGCTCGAAGGCGACAAGCTTACCGTGGAGCAGGCGCTGCGCGGCCTGATGATTCCCTCGGGCAACGACGCCGCCATCGTGCTCGCCGAATATGTGGGCAAGAAGATCGACCCTAAGACCAAAGACGCCGAGGCCGCCTTTGTGAAGGCCATGAACGAGCGCGCTAAGAAGCTCGGCTGTACCGGTACGCTTTTTGAAAACCCGCATGGTCTGGACTTTGATGAGTGGGCTGGCGATATGCACTCAACCGCACATGACGTGGCGCTGATGATGCAGGAGGCCATGAAAAACGACACGATCCGCGAGGTCGTAGCGAGCGAGGATTCCTGGATCGAGGTCACGGGCGCCGACGGCACCGACCATTCGCATTCCATGGACACGCATAACTATTTGCTGGGCCAAGATGGCAACATCGGCGGCAAGACCGGCACCACCGACGACGCGGGCTATTGCTTTACGAGCGCCTACAACCGCGACGGCGACGAGATCTACACCGTTATTTTGAACTCCACCACCACCGATCAGCGCTTTACCGATACCGCCACCCTTGCCAACTGGTACTACGGCCACAAGGTGACGGTCGCAATCGCCAACACGCAGGAAAAGACCGCCAACGGCAACCCGCTTATGGCGCGCGTTGGCCAAACCGACTGGACGGATAAGACAATCGACGCCACACTCGCCGATCCTACAGCGCAAGCGACCGTGTTTTCCCTTGCCGGCGAGGTGACCGAAAAGGTTAGCTACGACGATCTTTCGGGCACGGTGCATGTGGGCGACAAGGTGGGCAGCGTTACGCTCAAGCAGGACGGCACCAAAATCGCCGTTATGGACCTGGTTGCCGACGAGGAAGGCGCAGGGCCGAATCCCATTGAGTGGCTGCTTGTGAAGCTCGACCGCCTGGGCCGCCGCATCGACAACCGCCCGCTTGCGGCAGAGAGCGAGACCGTAGCCAAGGCTCCTGAGATGTAGGGCTGGGGGAACATTACATTTGAGATTGGAGAGGCGTCCAACGGGCGCCTCTTTTTGAATACCTCTTAAACGGGATGCGTCAGAATCACCAAAGCGACATTGCTAGCCGTTTACCTTCGCTGTGTCTTTTCGGACCTTGAAAACGGGTCCACCGGGCATGCTAGTAGATCCTTTCGACCTCCTTGGTCAAGGCCCTGAAAAGATCCCCAGCTGAGGGGTCTGCCCCAGGACACAGCGATTGCCAGGCACCCGTTTCTCCGATGGTGCCCGCACTCGTCATAACAAGATCGTCGCTCCGCCTGCGAATGGAGACACTAACGGAGCGGCCATTATGGAACCCATGGATATCGACTTTATTTATGCGCCCATCAGCTAGATAACTAATCATGACATTGATGCTGTCACCATACTCCGGCAATTCGAAGCCGTGGGAATCCATCAATAGCTTCACGTCCTGATGGTAAATGCGGGCCTCGACGACATTCTTGGGCATCTTCCCCGTCTTTGTTGGAGAGCAAAAGCTGATGCTTGGCTCCTCTTCGCTCATGCCTCGGTCAAACCTAAGCATGCACGGGCATACCGACTCAATGGTTCGCAAGGCGTCCGCCGCGACCTTTTCCTCGGTAAACATCTCCACGTCGATGCCGTTTTCTTCCATATAGGCACGGTTTTTACGTTGAAGCTCTAGCCGAGCCGCAGCCTCCCCATCTCCATGCTGTTCCCAATTTCCGGAGTCGGCGACATTTCGATCGAATGTAGAATCAACGGAACATGGCGCTTGCTGTTGAGTCTGATCACTGTCGCCGAGACGCCTTAGCTCGGAGCGTCTCATCAGTAGTGTCACAATATCAAACAGCCAACCAAATCCAAAAAGGCCAAAGGTAAAGAGATATAGAAAGAAGCTACCCCACATCCGTGCATACGCCCTATGAGCGCCCGACCACCCAAGAAGGAAGCATAGCAAAAGCGCCTTGTTTGCCCTGTCAACCGACGTAATCTCTCGAGTGAGAGATTTCTGTTCAGGCTTCGCCAAAGGTGTAATTTCATGCGATGAAACAGTAATTGAGGACGTCCTTGACGCCGAGCTCCGAGCGCCTGATTTAGCAACGGCGCGAGCGACATCCCCAACTCCGACGGTCGTTCTGCTGTATACGGCATTGTAAGCAGCCTTCTTCGGATTTTTAATCCACCCCATGCCCTTCTTACCATAGCCGGGGATTATCGCCCGCTTTACCGCGCGCTTCGCTCTGCCGGTCGTTCTTGCCTTGAGTGATGTCTTTAGATTCGGCTTACGCAGCCCGACCTTTACCATATTTCTACTCCATCCCCTCGGAACCCCACACCGGGGTGCACGAGCACGCCTGGGTCTCCCCGTTTTCAAGCGCCCCGTGTTTGCCTAATGTTCACGCCCTTTCGGACTCTAATCCCCAGCTGCCATTCTTGATAATAAAAAAGGGCCCCAAATGGGACCCTTCTTCAAAGTCATACTGGCGGAGAGCTGGGGATTCGAACCCCAGATGCCCTTTTGGGGCATACTCGCTTAGCAGGCGAGCACCTTCGGCCTCTCGGTCAGCTCTCCGTAACAGCCGTTCTATAGTAACCAAACAGCCGAAGTTGGGCAAGGGGAATTTTGAGGCGTTTCCTCTTTTACCTCTCTTTTACCAGTAAACGTCTCAGTCAATCATCTCAACCTGTAACATCTGCAGGCCGTAATCCCCTCCAGATGTTACAGGTTGAGACAAAGATACAAGGACGGCCCCAGCGACAGCGCGGACAGCCCATTCTTTATTAGTCCTCTCGAACGGTCTCCAACAGATAATCGCGCATGTACGGAATTGCAAACGAAACACAGCCATAGCCCGCGGGCTCAATCAACCCCGCATCGATCAGACGCTTGCGATATGACCCAACTTTGTTCGCCGACAAACCCATCTTCTTGGCGATATCGCCGTTGGCGATATCGACGCCCTCGCATTGAGCCATCGCCGCGAGATACTGAAACTGCCGTTCCGACACCCTGCGCAGCGCTGGGGCAATCACCATAGCATTAAAGCTATCAAGAGCCGCCTGGATACCCTTACGAGCCGCCTCTTCGCTCACGCTCTCCGCCCCACTGCGCGCAGCAACCTGCCAAGCGTAATATCCGACCAGCTGGACCATAAAGGGATAGCCTGCCGAAGCTTTTGTTAATAGCTCAGCGGCACCTTTGTCGAGCTCCTTGCCCGCTCGTCTCATCGTATCCTCAAACGATCCGCCAACTTCAAAATCGGAAAGCCGAGTAAGTTCAACATGTTTGGCTCGCTGAAGGAACGTCAACGTATCATCCACCACCACGCCATCTACCGATGTCGGCAGCCCGGCGAAAGCGAAAGCGACATTCGCTCCTTGGCGGATCAAGAGCTGCATCTCATTGCCTAGCTCGCGCATTTCCTCAGTTGAGGCATCCTGGATCTCGTCGAGCGTAATGAGCAGACCACCGCGCTTCGCAGCATCGTACATCGCCTCGCCCAGATGAGAGGCCGACTTCGACATCTCCATGGAGCCAAGGCTGACCCCTAAAATCGATGGGGAAATCGAGATTGATTCAAGACGAACGTTTCGCTGCAGAGCCTCGAGGATTCTATTGCAAAAACCAGCATTGGAGGCAACGTCAACGACCTCGAATCCTTTTTTGCGTGCAAGGTCACCCAATGCATTAAGGAGCACCGTTTTACCTGTGCCTCGGACGCCCGAGATGCGCATGAGTCGATCGGGGGCACCAGGACCATTCTCAAGAGCCTCGGCAAAGTCATCCAAAACAGTGTCCCGTCCGATAAGCTCAGGCGGATTCATGCCCGCCGTTGGCTTAAAGGGGTTAATGGCTTTCGACATTCGACCCTCCTCTGCTAGTTTTAACAACTTTAACAAAGTTTAGCAACTTTAGCAGAGTTTAACAGGTTTAGCAGACCTAGCCGCTTTTGACCTTACCGGTCCTGCTGGAGCCACCCACTTGAGCAAATACAAATGGCTCCATTCAATTTGTCGGCAACCTGCTCGATACAGTAATTCGTACTTTAATTCGCTACGACTTAATTCGTTATACCTTATCTATACGCAAATGTTCCCGGTACGCCGGAAGCAGTAGCCCCTTCGTTTTGTCGGCATGGTGAGCAAATGGGATGACAAGCGCGGTCCAGCCCTTCTATGCCGCCCCTACCCCAGCGAGCGGTTGAGGGAGCCGAGCTCATCGTTACCCATGGTGCGCCACATTTGATAGATGCAGCCGCGCGCCAAGAAAAAGAAGCCGTTGTCGACGAGTTGCACGGCGGCATCCGCGAGTTGATTGGTCACGGCGGGCACCGGCGGCAGCTCAAGACCTGCCTTGCGGATGGTCTCTACAGCCTCCTCAAACGTGGGCGGTTTGATGACGCCCATCTCGTTCATAAGGCCCTGCATTTCCTCCTGCGCACTGCCGCCCGACTCCTCGCCGCGCGGCACCAGGCGATAACATGCCAGCGCCAGCTCGAGCTGGCCGCAGTTCCAGTAGGCGAATGCCAGGCGATAGAACAGGTAACCGATCGAAGGCCGGTCGCTGGCAATGCGCAGGCCGTGACGCGCTACCTCGATAATCTCGTCATAACGCTCCAGGCGTGCTAGCACGTTAATCAGGGCAAAGTGAGACTGCATGGACGACCGCGCCAAGTCGTAGAGACGGCGCACCTCGGGCAGCGCACGCTCAAAGTCCTCTTGTTCGGCGTAAAAGCTGCAAATCTCGTGCTGGGCAAAATACAGCGCATCGGGAGCGCGAAGGATACGCACGGAACGGTCCTCCTCCATCACCGGCAGCACCATGCGCACCAGCTGGTTGTCGCAGAACTGGGTCTGCACTGGGCCCGTCGCCAAAAGCTCAGCAACAGTACACTTGGCTTCCAGCTCCTCGACAAGGCGAGAAAAGCCCTCGAAAGCACCGGCTCGGTCAACTTTGGATTGCTCGCGCAGCTCGACGACACGGGCGACATACGGATCGTTGTCCTCCTCCATGACCTCAAGCTCGTCAGCCGTATCAGCGAGCAGCAGATCGCGAAGCGCAGGCGGCAATGGACGATGGTCATCGCGTGGTCGGGCGTGAACCTCTGCAGGCTCAATCATGTCCGGCGCATCTGCCTCATATGCCTCGAGCAAATGCTTGCAGGGCATGTCGTCCATATCCATGCTCTCAAGATCCTTGGCGACAGAAACGCAATCGGCCAGATAAGCCGCACGGCCAAAGGAGTACGTTTTAACAACGCACTCGCCCTGCTCGCCGTCGGGAGCCGCAATCTGCACGTAGCAGCGCGTGATGCGAGCACCCGAAGCAAAGCAAGCCGCCGCGAGTGTAAGCGCAATACGCGCATCGTGCTCGGTGGCCCATGCTGCGCGCTTAGGCTCATCTACCTCGCGCCAGGCGTCATCTTGAGCATCGTATTCGCGCCGCGGCATAGCATCGACAACCGTGCGGCCAAATCGCACCAGCATGATGCCCTCGGCGACGTTCGCTCGATAGGTGTAATCGAGCCGCGTGACCACGTTGAGCGCTTCTACGATACGTGCAAAGCGGGTGCGAACGTCCCACTCTCCACCCGGCTGGCACGCAACCGTCCCCGGCTTGGCCCACGGGTTGTCATTCGACAGCGTTTCGAGCAAGCGAGGAACGTCGTTTGTCGTCTTGCTGATATGCCATAGGTCGAAGAGCGAGCAACCCTCAAAGCTTGGCGACGAGGCAACGGGGCCCAACCCTGCTCCAATACGCTCAAGGATGCCCGATAGGCGGTTCAGGCGGCACTCGACGGCAAGCAGGGTATCGATCTCGTCCTGGTCCAGCAGGCTACGGTCAAAATTGAGATAGAAGAGCCTCGAGCGATCGATGCGCGCCAGGCTCATTTCGGTTTTAGCCGCTATGGTGCGCAGGCGTGGCAGATTAACTTCGCCCATCAAAGCGGCGGCATAGCGCTCAATGCCACTTGGATTATCTGTATGGTCAATGCGGTAGAGCAACGTTTCAATTGCATCGGGCAGCGGCGTGGAATCAAAACCCAGCAGTACCTCAACCGGCTCGGGGAGTTTTACAAGTTTGATCTTGTCGACGGCATTTTTCATGCCCTCGTCGAGGCCGTCACCGTTTTCCGTGCTTGAGATGGAGTTTTCAGAATCGGCGAATATCACGTAACGCAAGAACATCGAGGCCATGAACTCGCCGTAGCGAAGGCTGCGCGTCGAATTCCACGTCTCGCGATCGGATTGTTCGCGCATGGTTCCTTCGGGAGAGCCGATGACTCGCGCCCGGGAGCGCATCGTCCCATCGGCACCCCTGACCGCAATCTCACCGATGTTGGAATCGGACTCGTCGAGAATCAGTTGCATGTCGGGATCGTCGGGCAGCGACATCTCGTTAACGGGACGGTCCACCTTATAGACCTCACCCGAAACGCTCACGTAGCCCAAAAGCGACACATGGCTTTTGCCGACGAATTCGACGACATAGCATGATTCATGCGGGTCCTCGCCAAAGAGCTTCCAAACCACGCCATACGAGCGTCCCGCAGGCTGCTCGGGCATGGCCGGAAAGCGCTTTTTGGGATCGAGAAACCTGAGCTTGTATGTCGGACGCTCTGCCACGAAATATCACCCTGATCGGCCGTCTAAAGAAAGAGCGCGCCACGGGCTCACCGAGGCGCATACTCGAAATCTTACACGAGTCGATGAGAAATAGTCCCCTTTGACCGAGGTTCGAATCCATGCGGTGTTTACGTAAAAGAAAAGCCCCCGTCGCCGGAGGCTTTCAATTTCAATTGGTGCGGCGTATAGGATTCGAACCTATGACGTTCTGATTCGTAGTCAGACCCTCTATCCAGCTGAGGTAACGCCGCAGCGCAAGACATATAAAACCACTTTAGTTCGTTAGAGTCAAGCAAAATCTCAAACTTTTTTTCGCGCGGGCCGCAGTTTGTCACGCTGCACCACAAGCATCGGCGCTTCTCGTGCGATCGATTGGCTTTTCGATCACATCGAACCCGGCGCCAAGCTCCCCCAGAAGCGACCGCACCCGTTGCGCACAGTCGTAGTCGGCAAACGAGATGCTCAGCATTCGGGCCACCTGATTAGAAGTTCCAACGCCATAGAAGTGCTCAAGGACAACAAGCGCCTCATGCGTCACAAAGGTCTCGACCACATGCGGCGACTCCTCAAAGCACCATTGGGTCAACGGACCCTCACTCGTCTGTCGAACCACCAGGCCACCCATGCCAGACGGCTCACACGTTACAAGCAGGTACTCCCCGCCCTCGTCGCTCTCAAACAAAACCACCCGATCATCAAACAGCTCCATCGCGTCCCCTTTCTCTCGCTCTTATTTAGCAAAAGCATAGCAGGTAGATGGCTGTATACAGAACAGTTGTTCGTGTGTTTTCTATTGAGCTGTCCGCACGGCATGGTATGGACCTACGCACAAAATAGGGCGCCCCCGAAGGAGCGCCCTTGCATATCCCCTATGCAGCCAACTTACGCGACCGGCTCGATCTTCTCGAGACCACCCATGTAAGGACGCAGAACCTCGGGGATCGTGATGGTGCCGTCGGCGTTCTGGTAGTTCTCCAGAATGGCGGCCATGGTGCGGCCGGCCGGCAGGCCGGAACCATTGAGGGTGTGCAGGTAGCGCGAACCCTTGAAGTTCTCGGGGTCGCGATACTTGATGTTGGCGCGGCGAGCCTGGAAGTCACCGCAGTTGGAGCAGGAGCTGATCTCCTTGTAGGCGTTGTAGCTCGGCAGCCAGACCTCGACGTCGTAGGTCTGACGGGCAGAGAAGCCCAAGTCGCCGGTGCACAGGCTAATCACGCGATACGGAAGGCCCAGCTGCTGCAGCAGGTACTCGGCCTCGGCGGTCATGCTCTCGAGCTCATCGTCGGACTCCTCCGGCTTGGCGAACTTGACCATCTCGACCTTGTCGAACTCGTGCTGACGGATGATGCCGCGGGTGTCGCGACCGGCGGAGCCGGCCTCCTCACGGAAGCAGGGGGTGAAGGCGGTGTAGCGGCGCGGCAGGGTGTCGGCATCGAGGACCTCGCCGGCGTGCAGGTTGGTGAGCACGACCTCGGCGGTGGGGATCAGGAAGTTGTCACCCGAGACGTGATAGGCGTCGTCCTCGAACTTGGGCAGCTGACCCGTGCCAAACATGGTCTGACGCTTGACGACGATGGGCGGCCACCACTCCTTAAAGCCACGGCTGGTGTGCGTATCGAGGAAGAAGTTGATGAGGGCGCGCTCCAGACGGGCGCCGGCGCCACCGAGAACGGTGAAGCGGCTGCCGGAGAGCTTGTTGCCGCGCTCGAAGTCGAGGATGTCCAGATCGGTGCCCAGATCCCAGTGCGGCTTAAAGTCGAAGTCGAACTCGCGCGGGGTGCCCCAGCGGCGACGCTCGATGTTCTCGTCCTCGTCCTTACCGTACGGGGTGGCCTCGCACGGAATGTTGGGCAGGTGAGCCATGAAGTCGTACTGCTCCTGCTCGAGAGCGGTGCGGCGCTCGGCCAGACCGTCAATCTTCTCGTTGACGGCGCGCACGGCCTCCTTGGCGGCCTCGGCCTCCTCCTTCTTGCCCTCCTTCATCAGGGCGCCGATCTTCTTGGACTCGGCATTGCGCGTAGCCTGGAGCTCCTCGACCTCGGTGATGACGGCACGGCGCTCGTCGTCGAGCTCAAAGAACTTCTCGCGATCCCAAGACGTCTGGCGGTTAGCCATGGCGACATCGATGGCATCGGGGTTCTCGCGAACAAACTTGATATCAAGCATTAGATCCTCCGGCGATATACATTCCATTTAGGTTGCAACCTTGTACATGTATGGGCAAGTATATACTTATGAGCGTTTACGACCCAACTCAACTACGCAAGAAGGCACCCAATGGACGCAGTTTTTTCCTTTTTGTTTGGCACCCGCACCGGTTTTGCCATCCTTTTCGCCGGCGGCATCCTGTTATTTGCGATTCTTGCCTTTGTAATGGAGAAGCGCACCCATAAGATGTACGTCGACCGCGGGCCCAAGTCCGAGGATGAGGAAGACAGCTTCTGGGACTAACCTGCCAAAAAGGGACAGGTTTATTTTGGTCGGTTTTATCTGGGCAAACGCAAGCGCCCCGCAACTGGAATTGAGCCAGTTGCGGGGCGCTTTTCGCTAAAAGGACAAAACCGCAGAAAAACCTGCCAAAATAAACCTGTCCCTAAATGGCAGGTTTTACTGGAGGGTTGCGTCGATTGCCTTGACCAGGGCGCTGCGCATGCCGGCGTCCTCGAGCGCAACGACGCCCTTGATGGTGGCGCCACCGGGCGAGCATACGGCATCCTTCATCGCCGCAGGATGCTGACCAGTTGAAAGCTGCAGCTTTGCCGTACCCAGCACCATCTGGCTCACAATGCGATAGGCATCGGCACGCGGGATACCATGCTTGACCGCCGCATCGCCCAGGGCCTCGATTGCCATAGCGACAAATGCCGGAGCACAACCACCCACCGTGCCACCCACAAACAGCAGGCTCGTATCGAGCTCGACCACCGCACCGAGCTTGCCAAGCAGATCAAGCACCACTGCGCTCTGCTCATCACTAAGCGTGGAAGCCTTCTCACAAGCGATGACGCCCTCGCCCACCGAAACCGGTGTGTTGGGCACCGTCGAGATATGCGCGACGCCCGGTAGGACCTGCTCCCACTTGGCACTGTCCCAGGTCCAGGCGACCGAAAGGACGACCTTGTCGGCAAGCGCATCCTTGAGTGGAGCGAAGACCTTCTCAATCATGTACGGCTTGACCGCCGCAACCACGATATCGGACGCGGCAACGACCTCCGCCGCATCGTGGCAGGCAGCCATGCCCCGCGCCTCGCAACGCTCGACCAGAGCATCGTAACGGCCTGCGCAGGCGCACATGTCGCCCGCGGCCACGCCGGCGGCAATCCAGCCATCGGCCATAGCGCTCGCCATATTGCCAAAACCGACAAATCCGATCTTCATATCACACAGTCCTCTCAGATGCATTCCTCAAAACGAAAGGTATTGTCCCACGCCATTGTTTCGTATTGCCGACCTATTTGTGATACGGCTCGCCACGACTGATCTTGCAGGCACGGTAAATCTGCTCTAGCAGCACCACACGCGCCAGGTTATGCGGCAAGGTAATGCGTCCAAAGCTGAGCATCTCGTCGGCGCGGGCGCGTACCTCATCACTCACGCCGTCCGAACCGCCGATTACAAAGGCAATGTCGCTGCTGCCTCGCAGCATAAGATCGTCGAGCCGCGCCGAGAGTTCCTCACTCGAACGCTCCTTGCCCTCGATAGCCAGCAGGATCACATGCGCCCGAGACGGCAGGGCAGCAAGAATCGCCGCCCCCTCCTTGTCGCGCGCGGCATCCACGCCGCCCGCCTTAGCCGGGTCGATATCGGCCACCTCGCGGATATCAACCTTGGCATAGGCACCTAGGCGCTTGGTGTACTCAGCGCAGGCATCCTTCCAAAAGCGCTCCTTGAGCTTACCGACGCAAACGACGGTGTATTTCACGCGCGTCTACTCCTTCGAATCGTTTTGAACTTTGCTGGCGGTCAGCATCTGCTCGAACATCGAGGCCGACTGCGAAAAGTCGCTCGGCAGCACGACCGTCGAGGTTTTACCCGTGCGAGCGAACTCCGTCATCATCTCGGACCACTGCGTAAACATGAACAGTTGGTTGGCCTCGTCATTGCCGACACCCGTCTCTTGGATGATCTCGAGCGAATCTTTGATACCCAGCGCGATGGCCTTGCGCTGGTTGGCGATGCCCTCGCCCGCCTTTTCCATTGCCTCGGCCTCGGCGGTCGCCTCGGTGACGCGCTTGATGCGGTCGGCCTCAGCGAGCTCCTGTGCCGCAGCGCGCTTGCGCTGGGCAGCGTTGATGTCGTTCATGGAGTTCTCAACCTCGGTCGGCAGTGCGATTTTGGTGATGAGCGTCGACACGAGGGTGAAGCCGTAGGCGGCCATCTGCTCGGAAACGGTAGCGTTGACATCCTTGGCGATGTCATCCTTCTTGGCAAAGACCTCATCGAGTGTGTAGACGGGGATCGAAGAGCGCAGGGCGTCGGTGATGAAGTCACGCATCTGGTCGACGGGCTCCTGCAGCATGTAGTAGCTCTTGTAGATACCCGAATCTGCCGGGCCGGCGCCCATGTCATAGCTCACGTGGTACTGAGCAGAGACCTCAAGGCCGATGGTCACGTTGTCCTGGGTCTTAACGTCGATGCCAAAACCGTTTTTCATGGTGCGCAGGCTCACCGTGGCGGCCTTGCGGTCGATCACGGGCACCTTCATGTGGAAGCCCGCGTTGACGATGCGGTTAAACTTGCCCAGACGCTCGATGATCACGGCATGCTGTTGTTCAACGACATAGCAGGCGTTAGGAAGCAGCAGCAGCAAAATGATGATTGGAATCAAAAGGCTGGTAAGGGCGGCGATGATACCGGAAAACAGCATGGTCTCTCCTCTGATAGGCACACGTTGGCACTAGGATACCCGCACGAAGCAGCAACGTGACATCAACAAGAGGCCCATAACAAAAAAGCTCCCATTGCTGGGAGCTCTTTCAATCAATGGTGCGAGCAAAAGGACGTCCGCGTATCCGCTTCGCGGATTCGCACCGGCTTCGGCCGCCTGCCGGCGTCCTCGCCAGCTCGCTAAAAACGCTCCGCGTTTTCTTGGCGCTCGCTCCTTCGCAGGTTCAAGTCCCTGCGATGGGCCCATAACAAAAAAGCTCCCATTACTGGGAGCTCTTTCATTTAATGGTGCGGGCGAAAGGACTTGAACCTTCATGGGGTTGCCCCCATACGGACCTGAACCGTACGCGTCTGCCAATTCCGCCACGCCCGCGTGCAGGAATTAGAATAACGGAGCGCCACCACGAACGCAAGAACTATTTTTGAAAAAGTTTGCAGGCATTCTCCCAAGCGGCTTGCGCGATTGTTTCGGCGTCCTCACCAGTGCGATCGACACGGTCGTTAACCAGCGCGTTTGCCGTAATGGAGATCATTGCGGGTTCGCATTCAAGACCGCGGATGGGCTCCGGAGCCATATACGGGCAATCCGTCTCGAACAAAATTCGATCGAGTGGGGTTGCCGCAAATGCCTCGCGCACGTCGTCGTTGCGCTTAAAGGTGGCCGCACCACCATAGGCGATATAGCAGCCCAGCTCCACAAAGCGCTCCATCGTGGCGCGGTCCTCGCCAAAACAGTGCAGCACACAACCGGCCTGGGGCACACCCACCTCGCGCAGTACGTTGTACGCATCAACGTGCGAGGTGCGCTCCCCATCCGAGTCCTCGTGCCGCAGGTGTAGCTCCACCGGCACATTGCGGCGCACGGCAACTTCGAGCTGACGTGCCATACAGTCAATCTGCACGTTATGGGGTGCCGGCACGATATCGTCGTCATAGTCCATGTGGTAGTCCAGGCCGATTTCGCCAATACCGGCGCACAAAGGGTCATCGAGTGCGGCAACGATCTGTGCGTGAACGTCGTCGGTATAGTCCGGCGCGCCATACGGATGCACGCCGACAAGATACTTGATCTGCGGGATATCCTGCATCGGCAGAATCTCGCGTGTCAGCCAGTCGCTATAGTCCGTCACGCTGCGTTTATCGGCAATGGGATCGAACATCGTCACCAACAGGTCGACGCCCGCGGCTTTGGCGCGCACGAGCGTCTCGGGCACTTCTTTGCCCCAAAACGAAAGCAGATGCGCATGCGTGTCGGCAAGCGGTGCCAAGGGCACGGGACAAGCAACCGTCTTCTTTTTCTTGGTAAACGTCACGCGTTCGACATTAGGCGTCATGGGAAAGCTCCTGAGCCAAGCGGACAAAGTCGGCAACATCAAGCGTCTCGGCGCGCGTGGTGGGTGCGATACCGCAAGCCTCAAAGGCGGCATCGAGCACGTCCTTGGCAAAGCCGTTGGCGCTCATAGAATTGCGGATGGTCTTGCGACGCTGAGCAAATGCAGCATCAATCACGCGGGCCACAAATTCGCGATCGAGTCCTTCGGGCACCACGCCGTCAACACGGTCGATACGCACGACGGCCGAGTCCACGTGCGGCGCCGGCATAAAGCAGCGCGGCGGCACCTCAAAGCGACCCGTCACCTGCGCATACAGGCCGAGCTTTGCCGTATAGCCGCCATAGGTCTTGTTGCCCGGCACTGCGGCAATGCGATCGGCAACCTCCTTTTGCACCATGACGACGGCACGCTTGAGCGCCGGCATCGTCTGGAAGAACTGCAGGATGATCGTCGCCGCCACGTTATAGGGCAGGTTCGCGACAAACACCGTCGGCTCACCGCCCGCAGCCTGCTCAATCTGCTCCGGCGTCACCTTAAGCGCGTCGCCCATGATAAAGCGGAAGTTGGCGTAGTCGGCGGCATGGGCGTCGAGCACCGGCTCGAGCTCGGGGTCGGCCTCGATCGACGTGACGCACGCCGCCTCCTGCAGCAGCGCAAGCGTGAGCGTACCAACGCCCGGGCCAACCTCGAGCACGCGCTCATCGCCCGTGAGCTCGGAAAGCTCGCAGATGCGCTCGATCACATGGTTGTCGATCAGGAAGTTTTGGCCCAGGCGATGCTTGGTCGCAAGGCCAAACTCCTCCAGCAGCTCCCTAGTTGCCGTGGGGTTTGCCAAAGGCGAAGTTGTCATAGTTGCCTCCTTAGCATGATGGCGGCGTCTTGAAACGAAAGGGCATGGACCGTTGCGGCCATGCCCTTACATCCAAATAGCAAATTGCCGATATGGCGCTCGCGCGGTCTCTACGCCAGACGCGGGAACAGCGGATCGCCCTTCTCGACGGGCTGACCACCAGCAAGCAGGCCCCAAGCGCAAATGCCCTTGAGATCGTCGCTCGCGGCCTCGTCCTCGCAGGACAGGCGGCGCAGAGCCTCGGCAGAAGTCTGGGGCATGAGCGGCATCAGCAGGTGAGCGGCAATGCGGATGGCCTCGAGCAGGTTGTAGATCACAAACGCCAGCTCGTCAGCCTTGGCCTCGTCCTTGGCAAGTGCCCAAGGCTCGGAGTCCTCGATGTAGTGGTTGGCGGCGTGGATGAGCTCCATGACCTCGTCCTTGGCTCCACCGTAATCGAGCACGTCCATCTTGGCCATGTAGCGCTCGACCAGACCATCGGCGATCTTTGCCAGCGGGTTGTCGAACGCATCGAACGATGCGGGCTTGGCGGGCGCGCAACCGTCGAAGTACTTGCCGCTCATGTTGAGCGAACGCGAGATAAGGTTGCCCCAGCTGTTGGCCAGGTCGGCGTTGTAGACCTGCTCCATGCGCTCGAAGCTGATGGCGCCGTCGGTGCCGGGCACCACGTCGGTCATAAAGTAGTAGCGATAGCCCTCGACGCCCAGCATGTCGATAACGTCCTGCGGAGCGATGGCGTTGCCGCGGCTCTTGGACATCTTCTCGGCCTTGCCGGTCTCGGCATTGCGCACGGTCAGGAAGCCGTGGGCAAAGACGTGCTCGGGCAGGGCCTCGCCGATGGCCATGAGCATGGCGGGCCAAATGACGCAGTGGAAGCGGATGATGTCCTTACCCACGATGTGGAACTGCGCGGGCCAGCGATAGGCCAGCTCGGCACGCGCCTCGTCGGTGTCGACACCGTAGCCGACGGCCGTCATATAGTTGAGCAGCGCATCGAACCACACGTAGGTCACGTGACCCTCGTCAAACGGGACCTGAATGCCCCAGTCAAAGCTCGTACGGCTCACGGATAGGTCGTTAAGGCCGCCCTCGACAAAGCTGCGAACCTCGTTCATGCGGAACGCAGGCTCGACAAAGTCGGGGTGCTCGTCATAGAGCTTGAGCAGCTTGTCCTGGAAGGCGGAAAGCTTAAAGAAGTAGGACTCCTCCTGCACGCGCTCAAGCGGACGGTGGCAGTCGGGGCACAGGTGCTGGCCGACGCTGCCGTACTCCTCGTCACCCTTCTGGACCTGCGTATCGGTGAAGTAGGTCTCGTCAGGCACGCAATACCAGCCGTCGTAGCTGCCCTTATACAGGTAGCCGGACTCCTTCATGCGCTCCCACAGGTACTGCACGGCATGATGCTGGCGCGGCTCGGTGGTGCGGATGAAGTCGTCGTTGGAGATCTCGAGCTTGCTCCAAAGCTCCTTGAAGTGCGGAGCCTGGCTGTCGGTCCACTCCTGCGGCGTCATGTTGTGCTTGGCTGCGGCCTCGGCGACCTTCTCGCCGTGCTCGTCCATGCCGGTCAGGAACTTGACGTTATAGCCGGCGGAGCGGCGATAGCGAGCCTGAACGTCGGCGATGATGGTGGAATAAGCCGTGCCCAGGTGCGGATCGGCGTTGACGTAGTAGATGGGCGTCGTGATAAAGAACGAAGGCTTGCTTTGATCCATGGGGTTTGTCCTCCAGAAAAACGTTGCATACAGAGGATGATTCTAGCGCAAGGGCTGGATATCCTCCATCTATTGCATATCGAGCACCATGGCATAGACATCGCGCTTGCGGCGCGAATACTTCTGAGACAGGCGCTTGGCTACCGCAGACGCGGGCTCCCCCTCCTCGAGCGCGGCGCGGATATCCGCGCGCAGGGCCTCGTCGGGATCCGCTGCCGCGGCGCCAACCGGCGCGATACCGGCCTCTTCGTCCTCGCTCGGCGGCGCGATGACCAGCGCAATCTCGCCCTTTACCTCGCCGCGAGCACACAGCTCCTCGGCAAGCTGGGCAGCGGGCCCGCGCAAGACCTCCTCGTGCAGCTTGGTGAGTTCGCGGCAGACGGCAACCTCACGCTGGGGAAAGACCTCCGCCACGGCCTCGAGCGTCGCCACGATGCGATGTGGAGACTCGTAGAAGATGAGTGCGCCGGGCACCACGGCAAGGCGCTGCAAACGGCGCACGCGGTCGCCGTGCTTTCGGCCCAAAAAGCCCTCGAAGAAAAAATGCTCGCAGGGAATGCCGGACGAAACGAGCGCCGTGACGCAAGCGGAGGGCCCGGGGATAACTTCGACGGGCACATCGGCCTCACGCGCCGCCTCGACCAGCGCCTGGCCGGGATCGGACACGCTCGGCATGCCGGCGTCCGAGGCAAAAGCGAGGGTCTCCCCCGCCAGCAGACGGTCGACCAGGCCGGCGGCGCGGCTGGCGATCACATTCTCGTCGCAACGGACAAGCGGCTTGGAAATGCCCAGGTGCATCAGCAGCTTTGACGTCACACGCGTGTCTTCGCAGCAGATGACATCGGCAGCGGCAAAGGCCTCGCCAACGCGCGGGGACAGGTCGCCCAAGTTGCCGATGGGCGTGCCGACCACATAGAGTTTGCCCGTATGGGCGCTGTTTTGCGTCATATCAACCTATTCAATCATGCCACGCTCGAGCGTACCGAGCGCCGCGCGGGCGTCCCATGCTGCAATGCGCTTCTCGGTCTTCCACGTTTGGAAGAACCAACCGGCAGCCGGTGCAAACGAAGCCAGCTGGTTGGCGATAAACACGCGCTCGTAGGCATTGCGGCCCTCGGGCGTAACCGACGAGTTGGCAAAGATCGCCGCGCCCGACCATTCGCCCACCAGCACGGGGAACCCAGTCGAAATCGCTTCTTTAAGCTCGCGCTTGTTACGCGAAATCGCCGTCGTCAGCCCGCGGGGGCTCGTGATATCGAGCGCATACTCGTCGCGGTAATGGTACAGGTGAAGGTCCATGTAGACGTTCTTGTACTTAGCGCCGCGCATAAAATGCTTCCACTCGCTGGGATGCCCCGACGACGAGAAGACGACGATCTTATCCTCGGGCATATACGAACGGACGAGCTCATAGGCATCGCGATAGAAGTTGCGCAGGTAGTGCGCAGGAATGCCATCCGTCATGGTGAAGAGGCTCTTGCGGACACTCATCTGCGGCGTATCCAGCAGCTCAATGCCCAGCAGGCTCTCGGCCTCGCCGTAGCGATCGGCCAGGCGCTCGAGCACGTCGAGTGCGACATGACGACCGTTGGTGGACGAATGCCACTCGGCAACAGCCTCCGGCGTGGCGGGCGAATCGTTGGAATCGCCCTGGCCACCGGGCACAGTTGCCAGATCAAGCAGCACGCGGATGTCGTACTTGGCAGCCCACTCAATTGCACGGTCGATGTAGTCGACAACCGAGATGTAGGACGCATCGGACTCCTGCGAGCCAAAGGCATACCAGGGTACCGGCAGACGCACGGCATTGAGGCCAATCTGCGCCATGCGGCGGAAATCGTCCTCGCTCACAAACGTCTCGTAATGACGGCGCATGCGCTCGTTATAGGCGGCGGTGCCCATGGCCTCCTGCAGCTCGGCCGCGTTGGATGCACCGGTCGCCGCGTATAGCGACGGGGTCACCCAAGGCTCGGGAATAAACCAGCCAGAGAGATTAACGCCGAGTATCCTCTCCATCACTGCCCCCTTCGGATCGTGCAGGCTGAGCCTGCATCGTATTGCACAGGAAAAGTATCGTTTTGAGTATACCCGCGCGTGCGGACAGACGACCGAACGGTCTGTAAAGTGGCGCAAAAGCGGGAGGAATGTCTGAGCGGGCGGGCCCGAGATGTGCACGCACGTCGGAAGTAAGCGCCGGAAAGCGCGTCCCGTTTTTCGCAAAAGACTGGGATGCATTTTCCGCGGGTCCACATAAAAGAAAAGGACCCCTTTGCAGAGGTCCTAATCAATTCAAGGTGGCGGGGAAGGGAATCGCGTCCGCGCGCTGCGCGGACGGACCGCTGCGGCGCTTACGCGTTTACTCAGCTCCGCGCCCTCACGGGGTTCGATTCCATGTGGGGGCTGCATAAAAGAAAAGGACCCCTTTGCAGAGGTCCTAGTCAATTCAAGGTGGCGGGGAAGGGAATCGAACCCCTGACACGAGGATTTTCAGTCCTCTGCTCTACCAACTGAGCTACCCAGCCATTTGAGGTGTGCCTTGTTTCAAGGCTTGATTAGTATAACCAAGGACGCGTTCCGGTCAACCGAGAATTTTAAAAAAGTTTTTGAGCACAGCCTCGGTTCTATAAATCGGCACGTCAGAGGCATCAGCCGGCAGCAAGAAGTTTTTCACTCAGAGCCGCACGGGCAAACTCACTTGGCGTCATCCCCTCGGCAGCCGCCCGTCGACGAATGGCCTCCTTCATTCCCAGAGGAATCTTGACCGACAGCGTTGCCGTCCCCTCACCTGAGAGCGGGGGCCGTCCACGCACGATCCCACCAACGGTGTGTTCGCCATCCGGAAACTCTCCGCGCTCGTACGACTCGCACCACGCGTCAATCATTTCATCCGTTACAACCTGACCATTAGCGGCCGTATACGTCTTGCCCATCATCAACCCCTCTGCCGAGCTCGCTCGATCTCTTGCCAGAATTTCTTCTGAACCGGAGACAGGGCATGAATAATGAGCCATCCACGAATTAGTTCGACCGCAACAAGTTCCACGCTTCGTCCGTCTGAGAGCCATCCAATTGCAAGCCATCTCGGCGGCTCGTCCTTCGGCTCGCGACGAATGCACTCAGTAACCGCAAGCCAAGCGCTAAGCACCTGCTTTTCCGTCAGGTGCTTTTTAGCGTTGGGATGGATCTCAACATCCATGCATCTTCTCCTCCATCTTACCCAATTTCGTATGACGAAAGTCCACTGTCGCCAATTCTTAAGCCGGCACGCGTTGGAGAGCAGGAGTCAAAACAATGATTGAAGGACGCTCTAGTACGGCCCAGGCGCCGAGGCAGGAGCACATGCGCCAAGGACGAACGTTTTCGTAGCGCGCGAGGATATTGCCGTCGCGATCGATGAAGGCGATGTCGATGGGATAGGCCATAAAACACGTATGGACCGAAGAGCAGCGTGGAAACGCCATGACGAGCGACAGGCCGTTGGCGGCAACCGGACGCCGTCCCAGCATGCCGCGCAGGCGCACGACAAACGACTCCGCCACCACAAACTCGGCCGGCGTCCAACCCAGCCTGTTGAGTGCCCGCGCGTAAGCGATGTAGGACGAGACCGCGGTCACATGACCACCCCCGGACGCCATGGATCGACCGTCACCGCGCGCTCGTGCGACAACGTTGTCGGCGCCCCCAGCGGAACGCCAGCGATGCTGAGAGAAGTCGGCCACGGCTCATAGTGCATGGTGCAGGTGTAGGTCCTAAACGTACCGGATAGGGAGAGCAGGCCACCGTCTGATGCCTTCGCGCCTTGCTCGCTCGACACTTCGATCTGCAAGTCATAGCCTTCCATGGCATTCAGAATTTGAGTCTGGACCGTCACCGAGGCATCGGCAGAGTTCTCGTCACCCTCCCCGCCCGGCGCCACAGCGTGCGCCAACACGATGTCGGGCACCACGCGGTCGAAGCGCGCGACAGCGCTGGCAAAGATCATGACGTTGTACACGATGAGTGCCAGCACCAGCAAAACGGGCGTAACCACTGCCATCTCCACCGTCGCTTGGGCGCGCTCCTCGCGCAGACGCATGCGGATACTCATTACGACCCACCGCCCAGAGCGCCAACCAGCGTGGCGACATCGACGGTGAGTGGGATGGAGCCGCCGCCGGGCAGAGGAATCTCCGCAAGCGTAAACACCGTACTGCTAATGGTGCGTTCGACTTGATATTCCAACGCCTCGCAAAGCGCCTTGGGATCGGTCACGCCCAACGGAATACTTCGCAGCTTGTCTTGCGCTTGAGAAAGACCAGCAATGTCAGACCCCGGACTCTTAATGACGTTGGCGGAATCGGTCAGCACTGGCTTTCGCAGGCGCAAGTCGCACGGCTCCAGACCCAACGCCGCCACGGACGCCGAAACGGTATCGCCGAGCCACGATGCGATGGAGCCCAACGCGCCGCTGCCCCCTCCTAGGCCTTTAATCATCTCGTCCATAAGTTCGTCGGCCGAACCTTGGATATCACCGTATCCTACGAGCAGCCGTCCCCAAACATCCATGACGCCGTCGAGCACGCCGGCAACGCCGCCCGAGCGTTCCTTCAATGTCGAGAAAAATCGCGAAAGCACGTTGTTTTGCGCCGTCGCCTCATCGGGCGCCAACACCGCGGCAGAGATAGCACCGCGATCGCCAAGCCTGACTGCCGTGTAAAACGAAGAGTTGAGCTCATCGGGGCTCGAGATGGCACCCGAAACCGCAAAGGCGACCACGCCGTTGCGACCGGGCGGAGCGATACGCGGGCGCTCGCCCGAAAGCTCCTTGATGGCCTGGTCAAACGTATTGCCCGCACGATCGGCCTCGTCTTCGGTCTGACGCTCGAGCTCGAGCTCTTTGTTGCGGCATTCGACGTAGTCTTCCAGGGCCTCTTTGAACTTGTCAAAGTGGTATTCGAAGCCCCTTTCGACAGAAGTCGTTGCAATCGCAACGTACCCTAAAGACGACACACCGAAATGGCATTCGCCACACGTTTCGTGACCGTCAAAATCTGCGACGGATGCCAGCCCACCCGGCTTTCCTTTTTTGTAATTTGGACAGTCAGTCCCATAATGCAAATAGGTAACTTTATCTACTTCACTCGTGGGCCAACGCGCATCGGTATAGAGTTCAGTCGTCCGCGCCTCATCTGGATTTCGCGGAAGGAAAGGGATGCGGGCGGAAACTTTGCCGTCCTTTTCAGTTATATATGCCCGCTCGACTTCTTCACTCGCATAAGCGAAGAACACCTTTCGTGCAGCAGAATCTGCCTGTTTTTCCGGACCCTCGCCAAGCGGTTTCTCATTTGCCAGGCGCTGGCGATAGTAGGCCTTCGCGCGATCGAGCGCCACTTGCGGCTCCCACGTAACGCTCGAAGCGTAATGTGGATTTTGAGCACCAGAGAGATCCGCTAGGCTTTTCGCACGCTCCCACATGCAAGAACAGCTGCTGACCGAGCCCTTGTCCGACCCACCACAATCCGCCAGCCAAGCGCGCTCTTTAGCCTTTGCCGTGTCCTCAGAAGCCTTCCGCAGCTCCTCGGCCGCACGCTCTAAATCATCTGATGTGCCTTTAATGGCATCGGTCGAGATCTCGGACCCCTCGAGCGCAGCGAAGTCCGACTCGGATGTCTTGGGCACGGCAAGCGCCGTACCGGTATAGGTCACACTATCGGTATCCTGCGCCGACACCGCCTGCGTGGCACGCGCGGCGATCAGATACGGCAGAGCCGTCTCGATTTTCTGTAAGCCTTCCGATGCGCTTTTGGCAAACTTGTTGCGCGTTTTAATGATCTCAATCCCGGTGTCGACCATATTGCCGGCAACTGGTTCGGCACCCGGGATGAGGATGGCGACCAGGCCCGTCCCGATCGTGGCAAACCCCGCTAGGCCCAAACTCAAGATGCTCGCATCCACCACCGTGGCAGCCGTGTGATAGGACGACACCACATTGGCGCCTGCCAGCGCGCCGCTATCGGCAGCCACCTGGGTGTCCCCCGCGCGCGACATGCTCCATATCGCCGCCGTCGACGAAAACAGCAGCGTGAGCACCACCAAGATGACCACCGCAGAGGAAAGCGTGGTGTAGGCACCGTCTTCGATAAACAGGTCGATACCGGCTCGACCCATAAAGCCGCCTCGCTTGCGATGGCAGCTCGGACGGCGCGTCAAAACGCGTCTAGACCAGAAACGCTTAATCCCATGCAGCAATCCACGAATCATAATCTCCCTCCAGCCATTCGGGACGTGATTGATACGAGACATCGACCTTGAGCTCAACGTAGCCGCCCTCGGCGGTACCACCCATAGCCTGCGCAAACGCACCGATCACAGGCAACGGCTTGACCTCGCCGGAAACGGACACGGACGAGACGCCGCCCGCATCGGCCCGGCTAAGCTCGACATCCCACGACAACGGCCCGCCGGCATGAAAGATCGAAACGTTGGGCACTGCGGCAAGCCGGCGGCGGGTGAACTCCTTAAGATCGTCGTCCTCCGCCGTCGTCGTGGTCATGAGCCGCGCGGTCTCGGCGGCGGCAGACTCCATGACCGCGCGCGTATAAAGCAGGCACACCGGTTGCAGTGCGAGAAGGATGAGCGTCAGAAACGTCGGCAGCAAAAAAGCGGCCTCGACCGTAGACTGCGCCCGGTCCTCGCGCGCGATATCAATACAACGCGATGTCCTTAGCGCCCGCAGCGGCGTCGATAACCGACGTCGAGGTAACGCCATGGGATGCCGCCCGCTCAACCAGCGCTGCCAAGCGCCCATCGGTGCCAGCACGCCAAAGCCCCGCGATCGCCAGCACGATCGATAACAGCGCCACCGTGACGATGGCGTATTCGACCGTCGCCTGGGCAGATTCCTCACGCAGAACGCCATGCATTTCACGATCCCTCCTTTGAGCTCATTGTTTGCGGGACCAGACGCACGGCGCGCAGACGACACGAAGCATCGCCAGCATCCGCGGCAACCGTCACCATATCGACCCAGCCGCGCCCATCGCGCACGATGGCGCCCCATACGTTGCCCTTAATATCGAGATAGCCGCTCAGGGCGAGCTGGGCCGTTGGCACCTCGCGGTAGGCGCGTAACATATCCGCCGCTACCTCGGTCATCGGTCGGTCCTCGGACCATGCAAGCCGGACCGCAATCGCGTTGTCCTCAGGCGAATCCGTCGCAGTGCCAGACCGCTTGTCGAGCGTCCGCAGAAAGGTTTGCGCCGTGACAGCGACATCCGAATCGTCCGCATCTCGCATCTCATCTTTTTGGGACGCCACCGCCGAATCTGAGCCCGAATCGAAGGCGGCCCCAGGACGCTGCTGCCGCGCGGCGTTAAGCCCCCAAAGCACCGCCGCTATCGCCACGGTCAGGCAAGCAAACACCAGCAGCACCCCGATGGGGCGCTCGCCCTCTACAGGCTGTTGATGCCCTCGCTGATAGCGTTCCATAGATCTTGGACCTTGCCTTTAAATGCAACGATGGCAATAATCGCGATCACCACAAGCACGCCCACCAAAATGGCGTACTCGGTGGTACCCTGCGCGCTCTCCTCCCGCAACAGCTCCTTGGCATGCTGGCGAGCGCGGATCGCCCGGCAAAAAGCCCAGTTCCAAGCCTTGTCAGCAACTTCGACCATCGTGTTCATGTATTCCTCCCTACATCATCCCGCCTGCTCCCAGCAGCGGGCCCAATATGGACAGAAGCAACGCCGGCAAGATGAGCGTGCCGGTGGGAATCAGCAGCTTGACGGGCGCACGCTCAATCTCGCGCTCGACCGCGGCGCGATGAGCCGCACGGATCTCGCGACTTTGAGCGGCCAGTGTCTCGGCAAGTGGGGCACCCAGGGCGAGCGCCTGTCCCACCGTGATGGCAAAGGTCTCGAGCGCTCGCACGTCCAGGTCGCGCGCGGCGGCCAACAACTCGTCCTCACGCGTGCCCACGCCCACCTGCCACGCCATGCAGGCCCGCTCAAGGCGAAGAGCCAACACTGACCGGCGGTTGGCGCAGAAAATCTCAAGCGCCGCATCAAACGAAAGGCCGGCCGAAAGACCCAAGCGCACAACATCGATCATCTCGGACACTTCGCCGAGCGACACTCGCGCCGGGCCGCCCGCTCCAACCGCGCCCTTCACTCGCGCGGTCAGGGCATCGACCACCGAGCGACCCGTGGCAGCGACCAGCACCGCCTCGCGCTTGCAGGCCCCTGCGATCTTGCGTGCATCC
This sequence comes from uncultured Collinsella sp., assembly GCA_900542555.1. Classification (GTDB taxonomy): domain Bacteria; phylum Actinomycetota; class Coriobacteriia; order Coriobacteriales; family Coriobacteriaceae; genus Collinsella. Next base: position 21,174 of record UQNU01000003.1, on the reverse strand, counting down.
GCCCGATCCAAACCCGTCGCGACAAATACACTCAGGGCGCACAGGCAAGCCGCGACTGCAACCGGGGCGCTCATAGCTCCACCCGCATAATGCGCCTGATAACCACCAGGGCAACGGCGTTGAGGGCAAGACCCAGCACCACAGCGCCCGCGCCGGCAGGCGTCGCAAGACCGCGACGAAAATCTGCCGAAAGCAGCGCCAACACCGCGCACATGCCCGCCGGCATCGCCGCGACCATATGCGCCGACATGCGAGCCTGCGACGTCTTGACATCCAAGCGGCGCTTGAGCTCAATGCGCTCCCCCACCATGCTCGACGCCTCGGACAGTAAGTCGGCAAGCGGAGCGCCGGTGCGCTGTGACACCTTAAGCGCCAAGGTCACAAGCGAAAGACCGGGGGCGTCGATGCGCACGAGCAAGTCATCGAGCGCATCGGTCGCCGAGATGCCGCAATCGATCGCCGCCGCCACCCGCAAAAACTCGGTATGCACCGGTTCTTGCGCATGAGCGCCCACAAAGTGCATGCCCTGGGCCAGCGAATGTCCCGAGGCAAGCGACATGGATAGTGCGGTAAACGCCTCGGGCATGGCCTCTTCCGCATCGTGTTGCTCGCGCCGGCTCTCAAAGCCATCCCGAGCGGCGCCAACGGCAATCGGAGCAACAAGTCCCAAGGCAAATCCGAGGGGCGATAACGACACCATCGTTAGTAAAACGCAGCAGACACCGCTCGATAGCAGCAGAAACGCCAAGCGCCCCGAAGCATCTTCGATCACGAGGCCAAGGCGATGCGCCGGAGCCAGCGATGCCCACGAACGGGCGATCTTTTTCAGCAGATCGTTTTCCACCAGCTCACGCGGCAGTTTCTCTGCCACCGTCTCGAGCGCCTGACGCGCCAGCTCCGCCGGCGGCACCTGCGGCACACGAGGTTCCGCCCCGCACGCCGTCGCAACAGAAAACCCTGCCAAACCCCCTACGACGAGGGGCACAGCGACCTCCATTCGTCCACCTCCTCTTGTGTGAGCGTCCCCGACCGCAGGCCTTCTGCGATAAACGGCGGCTCGCGGTCAAGCGTCCAGGTGCGCTCGGCGGCATTGAAAGTCACATAGCGCTCGAGCTCTACGCCGCCCGACGCGGCGCGACGCACCCCCGAATACGAGGAGACGAAGCGCCTGCCATCGGCGTGGCGCTCGGACATCACGATGCCGTCGAGCGCCATGGCAATCTGCTCCTCGATGAGCTCGCTCGGCAGATCGATGCCATAACGTGCAAGCAACGTCAGACGTACCACGGTCTCCTGTTCTGAGCCCGCATGAAGTGTGGTGAGCGACCCGTCGTGGCCCGTGTTCATGGCCTGCAACATGTCGCAGCACTCGGCACCGCGCACCTCGCCCACCACGATGCGGTCGGGGCGCATGCGCAGGGCATTGGTCACCAGGTCGCGGATCGTCACCGCGCCCTCGCCCTCAATTGAAGCCTCGCGCGCCTCTAGGCGCACCACGTGCGGATGATGCGCAAACTTGAGCTCGGCAGAGTCCTCGATCGTCACGATGCGCTCGCCGGTGGAAATCTCGCATGACAACGCGTTGAGCAGAGTGGTCTTACCAGATCCCGTGCCTCCCGCAACCGCCAAGTCCTGTCGCAGCGACACCGCGCACGACAGCAGCTGCGCATACCAAAGCGGCAGCGACCCCAGCCCCACAAGCTCGTCCAGCGAGCAGATACGGTCCGAGAACTTTCGGATGGTGAGAATCGGTCCGTCAATCGCCACAGGCGGAATCACCGCGTTGACGCGATAGCCCGTTTTGAGGCGGGCGTTGACGATGGGGCTGCGCTCGTCGATACGGCGACCAAGTGGCGAGATGATGCGGTCGATAAGCACACGGATCTGCTCATCATCCTCAAACGCATGCTCGATGGGGTACAAGACGCCGCCGCGTTCAAAGAAAGCCGAGCGGCAGCCGTTAATCATGATCTCGGTAACGGTGTCGTCCTCGATGAGCGGCTGCAACGGCCCCAAGCCCACCACGTCATCCAAAATCTCGTCGATGATGGTCTTGCGCTCGGTCGTCGCGAGATCGGTCGGCTCCTCAACATTGAGCGCCGCCTCCACCGCGGGACGCAATTCCGAGCGGGCAAGTGCCGGGTCGACATAGGCGCTGATACGCGCCACTTCGTCGTAACCCATGCGGTCCATCACGGCGCGCTTGGTGCGTCGTTTCACCGCGCGGCGACGCCCCGCATCTACAGGCGCTGCCGCCGCTGCAGCGCCGGCAGCCTTAATCCTCGTTTGCAGGCTCATCGCTGATCACCCTCGCGCGACCAGGGAAGGCGGATACGCGGGCGTTCGGTGCGCGTTGCACGGTCGGCGACCATATCGCTCCAAGGGCCGACGGCGCACCCCAGTTCCACGAGCATCTCGCGCGTGGCCTCGCGCACGCTGGTCGCAAAAGCGCTGGTCTGCCCCACTGCCTCGTCAGCGCGCCCAAACGCCATGAGCGCGGCGAGATCCTGCCCGCCATCGGCGATACGAATCTTGGAGCTCAACGCACAGGCAATCTCAAAGCGCATGGCGACGTCCTCGTCTGCCCCGCGCGCGCCAAACCGGTTGAATACAGCGCTCATGCGCGTGCGCGGCACACCTACTCGACTTGCCAGCTCAATGACGCGCGACGCCGATGTCGCGGACGACACCGCAGCATCGCCAACGACCAGGCAACGGTCGCTCGCCGCCACCGCAGCCGCCACGGCGTCGCCCCAAAAGACCGAGGTATCGATAAAGACCACGTCGGATTCGCGACGCAGAACATCAAGCAGTAGCTCCACCGGACGTGCCATGAGCTCGGCTTGCTCGGGCGCCGCGACGGGACCCCAGAGCGTAACGCCCGGCGCCACGCGCATCGATGCGGCCACGATATCCGGCTCGGTGAGCGTGCCCGCCGCCGACGGCTCGATAAGTGCCGCCATATCGCGCGGAGCATCGACGCCTAACAAGTCGTAAAGGTTTCCAAACATCAGGTCCAGGTCGAGCACGGCGGCACGCAAGCCCAACAGCGACGATGCGTGTGCCATGGTGGCAGCGATCGTCGACTTGCCGCAACCGCCCGAACCCGAAATGGCGCAGATGACCGGAGCTCGATGCTGCGGAGCGGCAGCGTCTGCCGGCGGCATCGGAGGCGGCGGAGCGGGCGTCGGTGACAGCGTCCCCGTCTCCCCCGCCGCAACCACACGCTGCGTCCAAGCCGGCATGGCGGCTTGTTCGGTCTGCGAGGCAGGCTCGTTCTGTGCAATCTGCTCATGCCGCATCAGCGACAACTCGCCGCACCCGGCAAAGCCCTCAACTTCGTCGAGTTCATCCGCCAGATTCACGCCGTGCACGTATCCCATATCTACAGCCGGAGAGTCGCCAGCATGCTGCGCCGGCCCTCCAGCATCATCGTATACAAGGGGGTTCCGGGGGCGCCGACCATGCTCGGCTTCCGCTTTTCCATAATCATCAACACGCGGGCCTCTTGTAGCGCGAGGCGCCCCGGGTTCCCTATCAACAAAAGCATCGGGCTCAATCGTCATGCGCCGATCGGAATCAACCGCTCCCTCGCCCGCACGCCCGTTGCCGCATATACTGTGCGCAGCGATGACCTCGGTCGCCCCCGCGCGAAACAGCCCCTCGATATCCGACGGATCGAGCGCTTCTATCAACACGACCACGCGACTCACGCGGCCTTCGGCCGTCAGGCGCGCAACAGCCTTGCGCACATCTTCGGTATCAAACAGAGACGCCGCGATGATGGCAGCCCCGCGGCGCGACGGAAACGCCCGCGCCATGGAAACCAGCCCGTCCAGGTCACCCACGCGAAGCACCTGTGCACCCGCGTCACGGCCCTCGACTTCCCGCTGCAACAGCCCGTAATCGCCGCACGCGCAGCACGCAAGCCAGATCGCCTTCATCACTCGTCGCCTCCGCTCTTTTTGCCGCGCGCCGTGGCGGGAATCGTCAAGCTGACCGTTCCCTTGCCCGAGGCTCCCAGCAGTTCCTTGACGTCTTCGGGGTCAGCCGCCAGCGTCACCCATTCGATCTTGCCCTCGCGCGTGGCACCGGAATTCTCACTGGTATCGATCACGTGCGCGCCGCACAGTCGATCGGTTACGCCATCTTTTTGCACGTACACGTCCACATAGCTGCCCACGCCCGTGGCACCGCCGACCGAGTGCTCGGCATCGACCGCCACCGAAACGGCGACCTTGCCCTTAGGCACCTCGAGCTTGTGGCTCTCGGCCTTGGTGTAGACATTGCAGATCACGGCGTTTTTGGGAATACGCGAAGTCGTCACGTCGCCGCGCACCTGGCGCAGCTCGGTCGCCGCGTCACGCGGCAGCAGACTCGTCAGCCATTCCTGGGTTATGACATTGGTCTCATCGAGGGTCTCGCCAACATCGATATCGCGCGCCGCGACGCATACCTCGACGCGATCGCCACCGTACTTGGCCAAGGTCTCAGCCTGGACCTGTTCGGCTTGCGAGCGGATCGACGAGCCGTAAACCATGCAGAGCAGAGCAGCGAGCACGCCCGCGACCAGACTGATGGCGATGCGCTTGCTCTTGTTCACGGCCGCTCCTCTCATGGCAGTGCCGGGCGAATGCCCGTACCACCATTGTCTGGGCGGTCAGAGCGCAAAGCGGCGCAATCGCGATCTTGGTTTTCGATGTCAAACCAATCACTGACCAAAAGCTGACCAGCCCGTCAAGCTCGTGGCAAGGTTTTGGCCAGCACGTCAGCAAACTGCATGTTTCGAGGCTTTTCCGCAGCAAAAAAGCCGTCTCCCGAACAGTTGGGAGACGGCTGTCATAGGAAAAATCAATTACAGATGGACATCGGGATCGAGCATTTGAGCACTCACGCGCATGGATGACGCCAGGTTTTGGAACGTTTCCAAACGCAGACTGTCGATCTGCCCGGCGTCCTCGGCCTCGCGAACGGCACAACCCGGCTCATGGGTATGCGTGCAATCGCCAAACCGGCACGCGCGCGATGCCTCGACAATCTCGGGGAAGGCGCGCGCCAGACCCCGCTCGTGACCCACGAGCGGTAGGCTGCGCAGGCCCGGGGCATCGGCGATCACGCCGGCGTCGCCCGGCAGTGCCACCATCACGCGCGCGACGGTAGTGTGACGGCCCTGGTCGTCGCGTTCGCGCACACCGCCAGTCGCCAACGTATCGTGGCCCAGCAGCGCATTGAGCAGCGTCGACTTGCCGGCACCCGATTCGCCCAAAATCATGGCACAGCCCCCGGCAGGCACGCAGGAACGAACCTCGTCCAGGCCGCGCCCCTCGGCAGAGGACGTCACGATCACGCGCACGTCCGGACCCACCAGGCGGCGCACGCGGTCCAGATCGCGCTCGAGCTCCTCGGCATCGCAGCGGTCAGCTTTGGTGAGCACCACCACCGGCTCGGCATCGCAGTCGAGCGCCAACACCAGCGAGCGCGCCACGCGGTCGAGCAGCACCTCGCCGGCACCGAGCGCCTGCACGATTAGCACGCTATCCACGTTGGAGCAGAGCACCTGACGCTCTCCGCGGGCACGGCCGCGCCAACGCTCAAAGCTCGTACGGCGCGGCAGCACGCACTCAATCACACCCATATCGTGCCCGGGAGCGCGGCGTACCGCCACACGATCGCCCACAGCGGGCAGCAGGACCTCGTCCTCGCCGCGCGACTTGGCAAACCCCACGGCATGCTCGGCACGAAACGTGTCATCGGCAGTCGCCACCAGTGGAAACCCGCGATCCAAGCGCACCACGGCGCCAAGCTGCATCTGCTCGGGTTCCTCGGCATGTGCGCAAAAATCGTCAAAGGCAGTCTGCTGGGCTTCATCGACCGGCAGGTCATCAAACGCCGGAACGTCCTGCAGCGCGTCGAGTCCCGGCACGCTTGCCAGCAGCTCCTCGGCAGACGCGGGGGCCTCGGTCGCAAGCTTCCGACGACGATCGCGCTTAGTCCGCGCCCCCGTCGTCTTTTTCTTCGCCTTAGCCTTCGCCTTGCCCACAAGCGCCTCCCAGCACCATAAATCACAACTGAGCAGGTATTTTAAATCAAAAAGAGCTGGCCGGGCAAAGCCCTAAATCAAAAAGAGCCGGTCGAGCAAACGCTCGATCGGCTCACAAACTTTCCCTCAGCTTACGGTCCCGAGAGGTTGTCCGAAGGCCCGACCGCCGAGAGGGGTTTCTTCTGAGCGATCCCGCAGCGCGAAGCGCGAGGACCAGCGAAGAAGAAACCCCGCAGGCGGTCGGGCCGGTGGGAGGGATGGCCTTTCGACCTACTCTTTTTCGACCGCGCGCATGATCGCCTTGTAGATCTCCATCAGCGGGATGATCAGGAAGGCCAGGCCCAGCGCGGCAAGAACGCCCTTGAGCTCAAGCGTCACGGGGCCAAAGAACATCTCGGCAAGCGTCGGCTGCACGGTCACGATCACCGTCAGCACCAGTGCCAACGCGGCAGAAGCCCACAGCCACTTGTTCTGCCTCTTCATGGTGAACAGCGACGCACGACGGCTGCGCATATTGAAGCAGTGGAAAATCTCGACCATGTTGAGCGTGATGAACGCCATCATCACGCCTTCCTCGTCGGCATTGCCGGCGATCATATCGGCGATGTGGATGTAGCCCATGTCAAAGTACACGCCCACAAAGAAGCTCGCCAGCACCAGCACGGTGATGATCAGACCCTGGACCACGCAGTCCAGGCCCATGTGACCGGCAAAGACACCGTCCTTGGCGTTGCGCGGCTTGCGCTTCATGATGTCACCCTCGGCATCCTCCATGCCCAGCGCGAGCGCGGGGAAGCAGTCGGTGACCAGGTTCACCCACAGCAGCTGCACCGGCTGGAAGATGGTAAAGCCGATGAGCGTGGCGATAAACACCGAGAACACCTCAGCAAGGTTGGCCGAAAGCAGGAACTGGATGACCTTGCGGATGTTGTCGTAGATGCGACGGCCCTCTTCGCAGGCACCGATGATGGTGGCGAAGTTGTCGTCGGCAAGCACCATGTCGGCAACGTTCTTGGTGACGTCGGTGCCGGTGATGCCCATACCGACGCCGATGTCGGCGCGCTTGATGGACGGGGCGTCGTTGACGCCGTCGCCGGTCATGGCGACGATCTGGTCGCGCGACTTCCAGGCCTCGACGATGCGCGTCTTGTGCTCGGGCTGGACGCGGGCGTACACGCCGTAGTCCTCGATGTGCGCGTCGAGCTCCTCGTCGCTCATGCGGTCGAGGTCGGCACCGGTAATGGCATGGCTGCGATCGGTGACGATTCCCAGCTGCTTGGCAATGGCCACGGCGGTGTCGATATGGTCGCCCGTGATCATGACGGTGCGAATACCGGCGTCGTGGGCCTCGCGGATGGCGTCGGCGACCTCGGGGCGGACAGGGTCAATCATGCCGGACAGGCCGCAGAAGACCAGGTCGTGCTCGAGCGCAGCGGGGCTGCAGTCGCTCGGGACCTCGGTGTAGGTGCGGCTTGCCAGCGCCAGCACGCGCAGGGCCTCGTCGGCCATGGCCTTGTTGGCGGCCACGAGCTCGGCACGACGCTCCTCGGTCAGCGGAACGACCTTGTCGCCGTCGTAGATATGGGTGCACAGGCCGATCACCACGTCGGGCGCGCCCTTGGTGTACTGCTCATACTCGCCATCCAGGGTCTCGACGACCACGGACATCATCTTGCGGCCGGAGTCGAACGGGGCCTCGCCCACACGCGGGTGCTCGGCGGTCAGGCCGGTGAGCCCCGCCTTGCCGGCGTCGTTGACGAGCGCGCACTCAGTCGGCTCGCCCACGGCCTCGCCCAGCTCCTCGTCCCACTGGGCATCGGAGCACAGAGCCATACCGGCCAGGAACTTCTCCTTAGGCGCGGCGAGCTCGTGCTTGACGACGGTCATCTTGTTTTGGGTAAGGGTACCGGTCTTGTCGGAGCAGATGGTCTGCGTGCAGCCAAGGGTCTCGACGGCAGAGAGCTTGCGGATGATTGCCTGACGCTTGGCCATCTTGGTCACGCCAAGCGACAGCACGATGGTCACGACGGCAACCAGGCCCTCAGGGATGGCGGCGACGGCGAGCGAGACAGCGACCATAAAGGTATCGAGCAGGGCGGTCGGGTCGGTAAGAACGTTGCCCACGCCGTGGCGGATGATATCAACGCCAAAGATGACGACGCAGATGACGATAACCATGATGGTGAGGATGCGGCTGAGCTCGGCAAGCTTCACCTGCAGCGGCGTGAGCTCTTCCTTGGCCTCGGCCAGGGCGCCGGCGATCTTACCCATCTCGGTGTTCATGCCGGTACCGACTACGACGGCGCGGCCGCGGCCGTACACCACGGTGGAGCCCATGTAGCACATGTTCTTGCGGTCGCCGAGCGGCACGTCATCGGTGCCGGTGGCGAGCTCGATCACGTTGGCATGCTTCTCGACAGGCACGGACTCGCCGGTGAGCGCAGCCTCTTCGATCTTCATCGTGGCGCTCTCGAGCACGCGGCAGTCGGCCGGGACGGAGTCGCCCGCCTCGAGCATGATCACGTCACCGGGCACGAGCTCGGCGCTCGGCAGGTGCACGAGCTTGCCGTCGCGCAGAACCTTGGACTGCGCGGCGCTCATCTCCTGCAATGCCTCGAGAGCTTCCTCGCTCTTGGCCTCCTGAACCACGCCCAGCACCGAGTTGACGATAACGACGAACATGATGATGGCGACGTCGGCAAAGTCCGCCTCACCCTTGACCATGCCCGTGAGTGCACTGATGACGGCGGCAACGATCAGCATGATAACCATGGGGTCGGCCATCTGCTCAAAGAAGCGCTTCCACAACGGCGTCTTCTCGGCTTCCTCGAGCTTGTTAGGGCCTGTCTTGGCGAGGCGCGACGACGCCTCGTCGTTGCTCAGGCCGAGGTCCTCATCGACACCTTGGTCGCTGAGTACCTCCGCCGCGGCGGACAGGTATTCCTTTTGCATATAGAGTCCCCTCCTGGGATTCGGGCCACTCAGCAGATTGATGCCCGATCATAATTCCCAGGAGAAGGGCAAGGGCTCATCAAGGCTGCCGTGCTGAGCGGCAGTTGATAGTGGAGCTATGGTACCCCAAAGCGGCGCGTCTAGCCAAAACATTCCAATTGGAAACACGGCTCGAGTGCAACGATGCAGACCGTGTGATGCTCAACATTGATAAAACGTTTTTTCTTCGGCGCATCGTCAAACTGAAATATCGCCCAGATAGCAGCGGTCAGAACGGTTGGTAAAGATTTTTCATATACCGTTTTTTCGCAAAAAATGAACTTCTAATTCGGCATACGGTCGATTTTTTGGGGTATTCGGTCGCCATTTCGTTATAATCATCTCAGTTTTATTTCTTATGGTTTATCTATCAGCGCAAGACGATGTCAGATGGAGGTCTGAATGTACAAGCGCACCAAGATTGTATGCACCATGGGTCCCGCCTGCGATAGCGACGAGACCATCCGCGAGATGATCAAGGCGGGCATGAACGTCGCCCGTTTTAACTTCTCGCACGGATCCTACGACGAGCACCACGGTCGCATCGAGCGCGTCCGTCGTATTTCCAAGGAGCTCGGTCTGCCCGTCGGCATCCTGCTCGACACCAAGGGCCCCGAGGTCCGCACCGGCCTTCTGGTCGACGGCAAGAAGGTTGCCGTCAAGACCGGCGATAAGATCGTCGTCACCGCTCAGCCCACGTCCGAGGATTTCCACGGCACCTCTGAGCACATCTCCCTCGACTACCTGGCTCTGCCCTCCGAGGTCGAGAAGGGCTCCCTCATCCTGATTGATGACGGTCTGGTTGCCCTCGAGGTCGAGTCCGTCGACGGCCAGGACATGACCTGCGTCGTTAAGAACGACGGCCTAATCGGCGAGCGCAAGGGCGTCAACATGCCCAACGTCAACATCTCGCTGCCTGCTATCACCGAGCGCGATCGTCAGGACATCCTCTTTGGCCTGACCGAGAACATCGACTACATTGCCGCTTCCTTCATCCGTGACGGCGAGTCCGTCCGCGGCATCCGCGAGCTTTGCCGCGAGAACGGTGGCGAGCACGTGACGATCTTCCCGAAGATCGAGTGCGCCCTGGGCGTCGAGAACTTCGACGAGATCCTCGAGGCTTCCGACGGCATCATGGTCGCCCGTGGCGACCTGGGCATCGAGATCAAGCCCGAGCTCGTTCCGCACATCCAGAAGGAGATCATCGCCAAGTGCAACGCGGCCTACAAGCCTGTTATCACCGCTACGCAGATGCTCGACTCCATGCAGCAGAACCCGCGCCCGACGCGCGCCGAGGTTGCCGACGTTGCTAACGCCATTTACGACGGCACCGACGCCGTTATGCTGTCCGGCGAGTCCGCTGCCGGTAAGTACCCGGTCGAGGCCGTCAAGATGCAGGCCAGCATTGCTCTCGAGACCGAGAAGTACCTCCCGGCTCACGCTCCGCTCGAGGTTCCGGCCGATGCTCACGGCACCCGCGTCGTCAACAACGTTGTGGGTATGTCCGCTGTGAACATGGCTACCACCGTTGGCGCCAAGTGCATCACCGTGCCGACGACCACCGGTCGTACCGCTCGCCTGATCTCGCACTTCCGTCCCAACATGCCGATCTGCGCGTTCTCCCGCCACGAGTGGGCCGTCCAGCAAATGATTATGTACTGGGGCGTTATCCCGCACCAGGCCGAGATTACCCAGGGCACCGTCAACGGCACGATCGTCAAGGCGATCGAGACCGCTAAGGAGCTCGGCTACGTCGAGGCCGGCGATCTGACCGTCGCCACCGCCGGCGATCCCCGCATGAGCGTCCAGCTCGAGGACAAGGTCTCCTCGACCAACGTCGCTTACGTCGCTCAGGTGCGCTAAATCGCACTTGCAAGCACACTTGCATTGCAAAGGGCCCGGAAGGCTTTGCCTTCCGGGCCCTTTTTTAGGACCTACTTCATATGCCGCTTCATCGATTTGTGATCAGTCGCGAACCTTTCCGATGCCGAGCGTACCACCGAAGATGCCCTGCGACGGGAGCTGTTGGTCAATTGGGATGAACTGTTCACCGTTAAGCCGGCCGGCTAGCAGCTAGCAATCAGGGGGACTGCGGGAACGCCAGAAGCAGCAACGCGAGTCGCAAATCCCGCCTCGGTCAGCTCGATGACCTCGGTAAACGTTGCGTCGAAGAATTTCTCGGTCAGCAGGCGGTATGGCGGATGGTCGGGCTCGCCGGGGTTTTCGCGCACGATCTCGTGCATGACGCCGATGGTCTTGAGCACATACTCCTTATGGATGGGATACTGCCCAAAACGCGTCGCCGCAGTATACAGGCGATCGGTCGCGCGCGGAATCGAAACAATGCCGAGCGTCTTGCCGAACCAGTCAAAGTCGCCTTGCTTTTTAATGCGGAACTCCTCGCACGGCTTGCCGCCGTGCGCCTCCAGGTACTGATTCACGCGCGTATTCCATACGGTATCGGCCACCAGATGCGACCAGACACCCAGTGTCAAATCGAGCAACGACTGCGCCACATCTTCGGACGCAAGCGAGAACTCACGAGCGCCGGGACCGACAACCGGCTCAGCATCCCTGTAGCGCTGGGGATAGTGCACGCGATTCAGTCGCTCGCGCTCCTCGATAATCGAGGTCGCCGCGGCTGACGCACCGGTGGGCGAACTTTTAAGCAACGGTGCCACATAGGTATCCCAGAACTCATGCTCACGAGGCTTAGGGATAGGCTCGGGCTTTGCAAAGTGCGTAATGCGATACGGAATGGGATCAGCGATACCGGGAACCATATAGCCCACAAAAATGTCCGGAACCACGCAGCCAAACAAAAAGGCATTGCGGTCGCGCACGCTATTGGCAAGCGCACCGGTGCGCTCCAGCAAACGCTCCGTCTGAGCGATATGAATGTTCCAGCTTGGCATAGCCACCCCCATAAAAACCTGGATAACTATACCATCACGGCAAAGCCGCGCGGACGGCTACGCACGCTCTACGCAGCAACTATTCCGCAGCGCCGCTCTCGGTTCCATACGACGACACCGGCGCCTCGACCACATGGTGATATCGATCGATATAGATGGCGCGGGCACCCAGGCGCCGCACCAAATCCTGATGATGCGTGCTCATCAAGACCGTCTTGCCGGCAGCTACATAGGCCAGTAGAAAGTTGACCACGATGTCGCACGAGTCCTCGTCAAGTCCGTTGGTAGGCTCGTCGAGCACCAGGATATCGGGGTTCATCGACACGACGGCCGCCAGCGCAACACGCTTCTTTTGCCCGCCCGAGAGCTGATAAGGCGAGGCATCGACCAGATCGGCAACCTGGAACAGCTCCATGGCATCGCAGACGCGGCGCTCGAGCTCGTCTGCCGGCAGCCCCATTTGAGCCGGGCCAAACGCGACTTCCTCGCCGACCGTGGCGCAAAAGAGCTGCGCATCGGCGTTTTGGAACACAAAGCCCACGCGCTGATGGAACCGCTGGGCCGTCGCGGAATCCTTGAGATATGCCGCATCGACCGTATGCCCGTCGAACAGGTACGCACCCGCGTCCGCAAGCTCAAGGCCGTTAATAAGACGCATGATCGTCGTCTTGCCGCAGCCGTTGGGACCTAGCAGGGCAACAAGCTCTCCACGGTTCACCTGCAGCGAAACGCCGTCGACCACCGTATGGCCCGCATAGGAAAACGCCACGTCGCGAAACTCGATGAGCGGCGTGCTCTCAACGCCGGCAGCACCGCTCGCACCCATCGCGTCATTCGTATCGTTTGCCAAAACGTCGCCCTTCCCTACTCACATCGACGGTTCGACCGTCCGCACTACAACACCGCGCACAACACGGCGAGCAACGCCACAACGGCCGCGTAAACCGCATCGCGCCAGCCAAAGCCGCTCCGCGCGGGCGCCGGATACACGCCGGCGAAGCCGCGGCACAGCATGGCCTCGTCCATCGCGCGGCTGCATTCCATCGCCTTGATAAACGTCATGCCCATGATACCCGCCAGCGAGTCGGTGCGCGAAAAACCCGCAGGCGCGGAACCGACGCTACGCAGCATGACCGATTCGCACAGATCGTGCGCCGTGCGTCCCAGCACCTCAATATGCTTGAGCGCCATATCAAACGTAAAGATGACCTCGTCGGGCAGGTGCAGCATTTTGAGCGCCGCCGACATGCGGCTCCAGGTAAGCGTCCACGAAACACCCAGCACCAGCGACACATTAATGAACGTCTTAAGCGCAATTTTGAGCATGGCGCCCGTAGCGGAAGCGCCCAGCAGCAGGGCAGGCAGCGCCAGAACCACTGCGAGCCCCGCAGCGCCAAGCGCCGGCGCAAAGGTTGCCCGCAGCGCGCGTACGGGGCGCACGGCAACGAGCGCCAGCGCGATAGCCGCCATCAACATGAGGTACAACGGGCTCTGCGTCAGACACACGCACAGGACGCAGACGAACATCCCCACCAGGCGCACCGGAGCCGAAAAGCAAGAAAGGGCGCGGTCGACCATCGACCCGCCCTCGTGCGCGCCTCCACCCAGGCGAACCCGCTCAAGCAGGCTCGCCAGGTGCAGGACGTTCTTTTGCATCACACGATGCCGAGCCCCCGCGGGCTCGTAACGCTGCTCGACCGCAAGCCAGCTAGGCAGCTCGGCTATTGCCATGAGCACCGCTTTCCTTGACCGTCAGCGAGATCAGACGGAATGCGATGGTGAGCACCGCCACGCCAATCACACCGGAAAGGATATACATGGCAGCCTGGCCGGCAAAGCCAAGGCCTTGCTCCTCGGAATAGGCCTGCAGATAATCGCCCGTGGGCAGGGCATCGGCAAAGGTCGGGGTATCGAGACCGACCGAAGCCTGCAGGCTGTCATCGCCAGCCTCCTGAACGGCGGTCGCGGCGCCCTCGGCGTCCCACTCACCCCAGGCGTCACCCGTGGCCAGCAGGCCCAGCGGTGTTGCTACGACAAGCACGGCAACCAGGATGAGCGTGGGGACCAGCGAGGTCTTCTTGGCAGCAACGCCCTCGGCAGCAAGTTGGCCATCGACGGCCTCGGGCCCGACAATGATGCTCGGCGCCGTCTTCTTAATGAAACCGTAGATCGCGGCCGTCGCCACGCCCTCGATCACGCCGGCAACCAGCATATGCGGGATCAACATGGCCGGAATAGCCACGGACAGCGGGAAGGGGCAGTACAGCGGCGCGCCCGAAGCATTGGTAAAGAGCATCGGCTGAATACCAAACTCGATTGCCGCGCACAGGGCCGCCAGGCACAGGCCGACCCAGCCGCTTACGATAGCAGAAACTGAGGTGCCCCAGCTCTTGTCGTGCAGACGGCTGTTGAGCGCACGGAACACGATAGCAGCGACAAACGGCAGCACAAAGGCCATGTTAAAGCAGTTGGCGCCAAACGACAGAACGCCACCGTCTCCAAACAGCAGCGCCTGCAGCGCCAGCGCGACCGAAACCGCGATAGCCGCGGCCTCGGGGCCTAGCAGCAGTGCAATGAGCGCGCCGCCGACGGCGTGACCTGTGGTACCGCCGGGCAGCGGCACATTGAACATCATAAGCAGGAAGGAGAACGCGGCGCAGATGCCCAGGAAAGCCATGTGCTCGCGATCGAGCGTGGCGCGCACCTTTTTGATGCAATGAACCCAAACGGGCACCATCGCCACCGCCATAACGGCATCGGTCTGCGGGGACAGATAATTATCGGGAATATGCATGAGCCCTCTCAATCAGAACGTTGCGTGTTACGTTTCCAACAATCCGTAACACCGACTCTGCATACTAACAAAAAGGCGCACCGCCCACAACGCAGCACGCCCTTGCAATACGTACGTTATTAACCCAGGTCCACGCACCGTCCAATAAAGGCCCATGCACTCCCAACTTTCCGGTCACCCGGAAGAGGGTGCGGTCCGCTCGCAACAAGGTTAACGCAGGAACCCGCCCCCGAGAGGGGTTTTCTAAGGCAACATCCCACAGCCGCGAAGCGGCGAGGACGTTGCCGTGAAAACCCCGCAGGGGGCGGGTTCCGAACGGCAAAGATTACGAGCGGACCTCGCCGTTTACGCCCTTGCACACCTTGGTGACGATCTTCTGGTGCGCCTTCTCGACCTCTTCGCTGGTGAGCGTGTGGTCGTCGGAGCGATACGTAAGTGCGAAGGCCATGGACTTCTTGCCCGCTCCGATGCGGACCGGATCGCGGTAGACGTCGAACAGGCGCACGCCCTCGAGCAGTTTGCCGCCGGCACTCGTAATACGACGCTCAAGATCCTCGCAGGTCACAGTGTTGTCGACCACGATAGCAAGGTCGTGCTCAACGGCAGGGTACTGCGAGAACTCGCGGTAGTTCTCCTGATTGCGGGCGCCCTTGATCAGCTTGTCCAGATCGAGCTCAAAGGCAACGACGACCTCATCGATGCCGCAGGCCTCGCGCGCCTCGGGGTGAATCTCGCCGACCCAGCCCAGCACGGTACCGCCCGAGAGCACCTCGGCAGCACGACCCGGCTGCAGGAAGGCATAGCTCTCGCCCTCGACGGGACGGAAGCGAACCTTCTCAATGCGCAGCTGGGCGAGCAGCTCCTCGACGATGCCCTTGCCAAAGAAGAAACGCAGCTTGCGGTACTTCATGTTCCAGGACTGCTCGCTCCACTGGCCCGAGAGCACGCCCGCGACGGACTTGGTCTCCTTGGGCAGGCTGGCATTCTCGCGACCGTGGAACAGACTGCCGACCTCGTACAGGTGCACGTTGGGCGTGCCGTGGGCCTCGTTATAGGCAACGGACTGCAGTAAGCCCGGCAGCAACGAGCGGCGCATCTCGGTCTGCTCGGCGACCAACGGGTTCATGAGCACCACGGGGCAGCCGCGGCCTTCGGTGGACATGCCGATCTTCTCCAGGTCGCCCGGGGCAGCAAAGCCAAAAGTCGTGGTCTCGTTGAGGCCGCAGGCGCGCAGGATCTCGCCGACCTTGCGGGTAAGCTTCTGCTCGCGCGTCAGACCGCCGATATGGTTCTTGGCAGCCGGAATGGTCGCCGT
The DNA here is from genome assembly GCA_900542555.1 of uncultured Collinsella sp. Lineage (GTDB taxonomy): Bacteria > Actinomycetota > Coriobacteriia > Coriobacteriales > Coriobacteriaceae > Collinsella. The sequence continues at coordinate 5,119 of UQNU01000003.1, read as the reverse complement.
GACGCGACCCATGCCCCATAGGCGCAGGACCTCCTCGATCAGATCGATCTCGCGCGGCAGGTCGGGACGGAAGCTCGGCGGCGTGACCATAAAGTCCTCACCGTCGCGCTCGACGGTGCAGCCCAGGCGGGTAAGCGAGCGCTCGATAAAGTCGGGCTCGATGTCGGCGCCGCAGATGGCGTGCACGCGGGCCAAACGCAGCTTAATGCTGTCGATGGTCTTGGGCGCGGGGAACACGTCCACATAGCCGGGGGCGACCTCGCCGCCGGCGATCTCCTCGATGAGCGCGCACGTCACATTGGCGACCTCCACGCAGCCGGTCTCGTCGACCTGGCGCTCAAAGCGGATGGAGGCGTCGGAGATCAGCGATAGGTCACGGCTGGTGTGCGAGGTGCGGCCGGCGTTGAAGCAGGCGCTCTCGACCATCACGTCAACGGTATCGTCCTCGATCTCGGAATCCATGCCGCCCATGACACCGGCCAGCGCCACGGGACGCTCGCCGTCGGTGATGAGGCCCATGCCGGCGTCGAGCACGCGCTCCTCGCCGTCGAGCGTCGTGAACTTCTCGTCCTGCTGGGCGGCGCGAACCACCACACGACGGTGGCCATCGCGCGCGGCAAAGGTGTCCAGGTCAAAGGCGTGCAGCGGCTGACCGGTGAGCATCATCACATAGTTGGTGATGTCGACGATGTTGTTGTGCGGGCGCACGCCCAGGGCGTTAAGGCGCTTGACCATCCAGTCGGGCGACGGGCCGACCTTGACGTTGCGCACGATGCGGGCAACGTAGCGGTCGCACAGGCCCTCGTCGGCAATCTCGACGGAAAGCTCGTCGTCGGTCGCGCGGCCGGTCTCGGCCTTGATGGCGGGCAGCTCAACGTGGAAATCGCGGTCGAAGATGGCGCCGGTCTCGCGGGCCATGCCGATCATGGACAGGCAGTCGGGGCGGTTGGGCGTAATCTCGCAGTCGAGCACGGTGTCGCTCGAGCCCACATACTCGGCAAACGGCATGCCGCAGGGCGTATCCTCGGGCAGGATCATAATGCCGGAGTGGTCGCCGCCCAGACCGAGCTCGCGCGCGGAGCAGTTCATGCCCATGGACACGACGCCGCGAAGCTTGCTCTTCTTGATCTTGACGTCGCCGGGCAGAACTGCGCCGATCATGGCCGTGACGATGTGGTCGCCGGCCTCGAAGTTCTGCGCGCCGCAGACGATCTGCAGCGGAGCGGGATTACCGTCGGGGTCGAGGTTCTTGTCGCCCACGTCGACCGAGCACACATACATGTGGTCGCTATCGGGGTGCGGGGTCTTGGTGAGTACCTTGGCGGTCACCACGTGGTCGAAGGACTCGCCCACGGTGTCGATCGCCTCGACCTCGGTGCCGGTACGGATATATTCGTCCGAAAGGGTCTTGGGATCCTCCGGAATATCGATCATGGTCTTGAGCCAGTCGTAAGAAACACGCATCTAGCTCTCCTTTCATACTGAAAGCCTGCGAAGAGATGCAGGTGGAAACTTCAACTTTGTGAACATTCCTTACAAAGCGAGGGTTGTCCAAGTGCGGCAGATCGGCCCGAAAGAGGAGCGCCGCGTACTTTGGTACGCAAGCGACGAATGAGCGCCGAGGTGCCGTGCTTGGGCAAGCCGCAGCCTAAAACTGATTGAGGAACCTCATATCGCCTGTCATGAGCGTGCGCAGGTCGGGCAGGTCGTAGCGCAGTGCCGCGACGCGCTCGGCGCCAATACCAAAGGCGAAGCCGGTGTACTTCTCGGGGTCGATGCCGCAGTTGATCAGGACGTTGGGGTCGACCATGCCGCAGCCCAGGATCTCGATCCAGCCGCTGTGCTTGCAGAAGTTGCAGCCCTTGCCGCCGCAGACGTGGCAGCTTACGTCCACCTCGCAGGAAGGCTCGGTGAAGGGGAAGAAGTGCGGGCGGTAACGCGTCTTGCGGTCCTCGCCAAACATGCACTTAACAAAGTAGTCGAGCGTGCCCTTAAGATCGCCAAAGGTGATGCCCTCGTCGACGACCAGGCCTTCGATCTGGTTGAACTGCGGCAGGTGGCAGGCGTCGGCCGTGTCGGGACGATAGACGGTGCCCGGGCAGATCATGTAGATGGGCGGCTTTTGCGACTCCATGGTGTGGATTTGCACGCCCGAGGTCTGGGTGCGCAGCAGCACGTCGGACTCGCCGTGGGCATGAGCCTCGGGGTGCGCGACGCTGCCGGGGTTGTTGTCGACCACGTAGAAGGTATCGCGGGCCGAACGGCTCGGGTGATCCATGGGGGCGTTGAGCGCGGTGAAGTTGTAGTAGGAGGTGTCGACCATGGGGCCGGACTCGACGGTGTAGCCGATGCCGCAGAAGATGTCCTCGGCCTCCTCGATGATCTGCTTGATCAGGTGTTGGTGGCCGATCTGCGGACGGATGCCCGGCAGCGTGATGTCGACGGCATCGTGCTCGAGCGCGCGCTTGAGGGCGGCAGCCTTCATCTCGGTGGTGCGCTCGTCGAGCATGCCCTCGATCAGCTGGCGCATCTCGTTGGCGCGCTTGCCCATCACGGGACGATCCTCGGGGGCGAGCTTGCCCATCATGCGCATCAGGCCGGTGATGCGGCCCTTACGACCGAGCAGCTCAACGCGCGCAGCCTCGAGCTTGGCGGCGTCGTCGGCGCCTGCAACGAGCTCCTTGGCCTCTTCCTCGAGTTTGACCAGATCATCAATCAGACTCATGTCTTCCCTTTCGTCTCTCGCGCATTCGCTTGCCGGGGCGACCGATGCCACTTGGCGCTGCGAAAACGCGGCCCGGTTCGGTAACAAAAAAAACCGCCCTCGGGCATGTGCATTGCCCAAGGACGGTTGAATTCCGCGGTACCACCTTGTTTGACCCGGCGGATGTCTGGCCCGCCGCGCCCACTCTGCGCCCCTTATCGCGAGGCTCACGGCTTCCCTACTGGGGCTTCGCCGCCGCTAGCCGCGCGCCCGTTGAGGTCGCTGCTCGGGAGTGAACGCTTAGCCCTTGCCACCGCAGGAAGGCTTGCAGCCCATGACCTTCCCTCTCTTGCCGGCGACGCGACGGGCAAAACCCTCTCCGTCAACGCATTGGACTATAGGATAACACATTCTGCGAGCATATCGCCGCGTTCCGTTTTGTTCGTGCTGGGTACAAGGCAGGTAGCTGTGCAAACTGGCCGCGCAGCCGCTTACGGCGCTCGGCCTGCGAGATTAAGGATACGGTATGGGAAAGAAACTCGATAAGAAGGCCAAGGCCGCCGTGGCAAAGGCCGCCAAGGGCGTCAAGGCCGCTAAAGTCGATAAGGCCGTCAAAAAATTCCGCAAGCTCGAGGGCAAGCTGTGGACCCGCGAGTACCTGCTCAAGATTGCCGAGTTTGATGGTGCGACCATTGCCCCTGCCAACGGCGCCGCGGCCCGCGCCGATGCTATGGGCACCCTTGCCGGCGAGCACCATAAGCTCCTGACCAGCGAAAAGTCCGTTGAGCTCGTGCGCTCGCTGGCACGCGAGACCGTCGCCGGCGGCAAGATCGACGACCCGCAGCTGCTCGACGAGATCCGTGTGCTCGGCCGCGACCAGCGCGAAGCGAGCGTCATCCCCACCGAGGAGGCCGAGGCCTGGACCAGGCTCACCTGCGAGGCCGACGCCGTGTGGCACAAGGCCAAGACGGCCAATGACTGGGCGAGCTTTGAGCCCTATGTAGATAGAATCGTCGCCCAACTTAAGCATCAGGCCGAGCTCATGGACCCAAAGCGCGACCCGTACGATGTTTGGCTCGACCAGTACGAACGCGGCCTTTCCGCCAAGAGCTTCGACGCGTTTTGTGATGAGGTCAAGGCGACGGTCGTGCCGCTCGTGCACGCCATCGGCGAGCGCGGCCAGCAGCCCGCTGCCGACTTTTTGCACGCCCGCGTGCCCGAGGCCGCCCAGCGCGCCATGAGCTTCGACCTTATGAAGCTCGTCGGCCTGGACCTGGACGACACCACGCTTGCCTTTACCGAGCACCCGTTTAGCGAGGGTTTTGCCGTGGGCGACGCGCGCATCGCCACACACATCTACGAGGACGACTGCATCTCCAACGTCTACAGCATCATCCACGAGGCGGGCCACGCCATGTACGAGCTGGGCGTCAATCCTGCCTATGCGCGCACCTGTCTTGAAGGTGGCACCTCCATGGGCATCCACGAGAGCCAGAGCCGCTTCTTTGAGAACACCGTGGGTCGCAGCCGCGCCTTTATGGGGCCGCTGCTCGAGGTACTGCGCTGCCACGCGCCCGAGGTCTACGGCAGCGTGGACGAGGATACGCTCTACCGCGCCGTGAACATCGCACGGCCGTCGCTGATCCGCACCGAGGCGGACGAGCTCACCTATCCGCTGCACGTTATGGTGCGCTACGAGATTGAGCGCATGCTGTTTGCCGGCGAGGCCACGGCCAAGGACATCCCCGCGCTTTGGAATCGCTTTATGGACGAGTACCTGGGCATTCCCGTTCCCGACGACACGCACGGCTGCCTGCAGGATACGCACTGGAGCGGTGGCTCGTTTGGCTACTTCCCCACCTATGCGCTGGGCAGCGCCTACGACGCCATGTTTGTGCCGGCCATGTGCCGCGACGGCGTCGACCTTACCGATGCCTGCGCGAGCGGTGATCTGGCGCCCGTCCGCGCCTGGCTGGGCGAGCACATTTGGCAGTGGGGCCGCGCCAAAGACGCGCCGGAGCTCATCAAGGGCGCCTGCGGCATGGCATTCGATGCTCGTTACTACTGCAGCTACCTGCAGGACAAGTTCACCACGCTCTACGAGCTGTAAAGCTTTGGCGACACGCCAACGCAAAGGGGCGCCGCAGGATCCATCCCGCGGCGCCCCCTTTTCACCTAGTCATTGGGGACGTTCTTTAATGACTAGTCGTTTGGGACACTCTTTGCCAGTCAGAAGCACGGATGACGAAGAGTGTCCCCGATGGCTAGTCGTTTAAGAACGTCCCCAATGACTAGGTTGACGCCGATGTCTTGGCAACGTCAGCGAAAACGACTCCAGGCGAGCAAGGTGACGTGAAATGAAAGGGCGCTGACCTTCTGGTCGCGCCCTTGAAATTGAACGTCAGATTGCCGCTT
>UQNU01000002.1 GCA_900542555.1 uncultured Collinsella sp. | reverse complement strand
GCATGTGTTAGGCGCGCCGCCAGCGTTCATCCTGAGCCAGGATCGAACTCTCCGTCCAAAATATATGGGCTTCGAGCCCGTCCGGTCCTCACAACTATTAGCTGATCGGTTCCGTTCGATTCATATGGTTCTAGTATAGGAAAAGGAATTTCTCGGGGCCGCCTCTCGGCGGCCTTGCGAAAAACAAATCCAAGTTAGACCATTTCAAATGGTTCGATGTCTGCCCGGATGCGACACAGCTTGTGTGTCCATCCTCGCAGTATCCGGTTCTCAAGGTGCACGCCTGCGCTGGTTCCCGGTTCCACCGGGCCGCGCGGCAAGGAGATATATTGCCAGACCGGAGGGCCCCCGCGGGCGGGAATTCCACTCTTCACAAGTCCTACACAATACATCGCTTCCTATATAAGTCATAGAAAGGCTGGTGCAGAAATACTGCACGTATCAGATGATGACCCTTCGGTTAAGAGATATATAAAGATCGGTCACCTGTAAGTGTTTATCTACCCGCGCTTTTAGCAATGTAAACCAGCGCTTTCGATAAAAAAGGGGAGCGCCGCGCACAACGCGACACTCCCCTAGCGATTCAAGAGAATCTATTAGGCCTCGAGAGCCTTCTTGGCAATGGTAGCCAGCTCGTTGAAGGACTCGATGTCCTCGTAAGCCATCTGAGCCAGGACCTTGCGGTCGAGCTCGATGCCGGCAACCTTCAGGCCGTGCATGAACTGAGAGTAGGAGATGTCGTTCAGACGAGCAGCAGCGTTGATACGAGTGATCCAGAGAGAACGGATCTCGCGCTTCTTGTTGCGGCGATCACGATACTGATACTGCAGGGAGTGCTGGACCTGCTCTTTAGCATGCTTGTAAGTACGCGAAGCGGCACCGTAGTAACCCTTCGCACGGTGCATAACGGTACGGCGCTTCTTCTTGGCGGCAACAGCGCGCTTAATACGTGCCATGTTCTATCAACTCCTAGACGGTAAAACGAAAAAACGAACTTAGGCGAGACGCGACTTGATGACCTTGCGGTCGGCAGCGGCGATCTCGGTCTCCTGACGGAAGCCACGCTTACGCTTGGTGGACTTCTTGCTCAGGATGTGGCTCTTGAAAGCCTTGGCGCGCATAAGCTTGCCGGTACCAGTCTTGCGGAAACGCTTCTTGGTGCCGCTGTGGGACTTCATCTTAGGCATGAAATACTCCTTAATCGGTTACAGAACACTAGTTACTTGGTATCGCTTGCCGCTTTATCCTCATCGAAGGCGCCCTTAATCGGGGCGAGCAGCATAAGCATGTTACGGCCTTCCATCTTAGGCTTGGACTCGACCGTAGCGTAAGGCTTGAGATCCTCGGCGAGACGCTCGAGAACGTTAAGGCCCTGCTCCGGGTGAGCCATCTCACGGCCGCGGAACATGATGGTGATCTTAACGCGCGCGCCCTTCTTGAGGAAACGCAGAACGTGGCCCTTCTTGGTCTCGTAGTCGCCAACGTCGATCTTGGGTCGGAACTTCATTTCCTTGACCTCGACCTTGGACTGGTTCTTACGAGCAGCCTTGGCCTTCATGGCCTGCTGGTACTTGAACTTACCGTAGTCCATGACCTTGCAGACCGGCGGCTCCGCGTTGGGAGCGATCTCGACCAGGTCGAGACCCTGATCGTCGGCGACGCGCTGGGCATCGCGGATGGCGAACAGGCCGAGCTGAGAGCCATCGACGCCAATCAAACGGCACGAAGATGCAGTGATCTCGTCGTTGATGCGGGTGTCATCAGACTTAGCTATTTTCCCTACCTCCATTCATAAAAAAATAACCCGGCGCTTCTCAGCAACCAGGTCGTACACATAGACTTCCTCGATTTGAGGAAGGTAATCTAAGTTGTATGACCAGTCAGCTGCTCATTGGCGCCAAAAGGTGGGAACCCTCGGGTTCCTCTTTAGGGCATTGCGGAAACAACGCCTTGCGAATAATAACACGTACAGCGCGTTATCACATTACGTACACGAAAAAGGGGGCCGCAACCCCCTTGAAGCGCAGGTGCATGTATGGTGCCCGAGGCGAGACTCGAAGGGACTTCGCTTCGCGAAGCCCCGGGCTTCGGGCGCATGGCGCCCTCGCCACGCTCCGCTACAAACAGGCCACAGGCCTGTTTGCTTAACGCTCCGCGCGCTCACGCGAGTTCGGCACGAAAAAGGGGGCCTTGACCCCCTTGAACGCTCACTTGCATGTATGGTGCCCGAGGCGAGACTCGAACTCGCACGTTGTTGCCAACGGTGGATTTTGAGTCCACTGCGTCTGCCAATTCCGCCACTCGGGCACGCAATGCGTGAGTTAGTTTATCACAGCTTTCTACCGATTAGTCCGAAAATGGAACTTCGAGCATTTCGATGAGTTCGACCGTGCGTAGCATCTCGCGCTGACGGCATCCGCGACCGTCGACCGAAGCCTCACCCATCTGGTTATCGTAAGGGTCCTCGCGCATGCCGTCGAAAGAGGGCTCAAACTCTGCCTGGAATCGATTGTTGGCCACCATACGCCATGGGTCGAGATTGCCAAAGTAGTGACGGCGGCGCCACTCCTCCCCCATCCTGTGAGCAGAAGATCCAAATGACACGTCGGCGTTGAGCCAACCGGTCTGCGGCGTATAGAACTCTGCCCAGTCGTGCGACCCCACCGAATCGGGCGCAACGTACAGGCCGCTCTGCCAACGGGCAGGCACGCCCGCGATACGGCACATGGTGATAAACGTGAGCGCCATAACGCCGCAATCGCCGCGGAGCGAATGCGCGCAGTCATCGGCAATAGATCCCAAAAGCAAGTACGGCGGCTGATAGCGATAGTCGATATGCTGCGTCAGGTAATCATAGATAGCACGAGCGCGATCGAGCGGATCCTCGAGGCCATCAACGACATGCTCGGTCAGCTGTTGCAGATACGGCGTGAATGCAATGTGCGGACAGCCCTCGGAAATATCTTCGGGCAACGGCGCGTCCATACACGGATGCACCGGAAGCGTACCCCCATAAATATCGCGATAAGCGGCATTGATTTGATAGCGATAGGTCACCGAGAATGAGCGATCGGTCGAGGAGACCCACGATGCAGTACGCGCCGAGGCACTCGCAGGAGCAATGGCCCCCTCCGGCGTCATATCAAGTATCTCGACCTGGGGCTGCTGACGGCAGGCGGCGGCAACGGGAAGCCACGCGCGAACGGCCTCCCCCTCCAAAGCACCGGGGACAGACACGCATGCCTTAAGCGTAATGGTGCGAGACAGCCCGCCCTGCGACTCCATCTCCTCGAGCATCTGGTTGCGCAGCGCAATTCCATCCGTAGAATCGGGACGCAGACCCGGAACCTCCTTGGGATACACGCGCAAAGAATCAAGGAAGTTGTCAAGAACGAACAATTCACCATCGATAAAGCGCCAATCGATACGCTTGCGGTCAATCAGGTCGTCAAACTGCTCTTCGGTAAACTCAGGCCACTCCTCGCGGATCATCGCAATAGCCTGATCGCGCGACACCGAAAAATGAAGCGGCGTCTCGATCATGCGATACCGCTCGGCACGGACGCAAGCCGCCAGCGAAGGCTCAGGATTCCGCCCCAAAAGGCGATCACAAGCCGCAACAGCCTGCGTTAAATATCCGGCATCCTTGAGACGAAGAATCTCAGGCGGCAGTCCAATATCGAGATGACGAAAGTCATCACAGCAAACATCAACAGAGCAACCAACAGGACCCTCGTCAATAACCTTCCCATCCGAAGGCAGCACATTAATAACAGCCATACCAAACTCCAAGTCATTAGAACTCTAGAAGCCCATTGTAGCGAGATAAAAAAGAAAGCCCCAATAGAGGAGCCCTCAACACCGATAAACGGTACCTATAAAAATGAATTCAGCCCAGTAACCCTGCGGCGGTAAACGAAGGAAGCCCCGTCCCCCGGAACTGTTTCCTTGGCGCGACTTCTGGCGAAGCCAGTGGCCATTTTAATTCAGCCCAGTAACCCTGTAGCGAGTTAACAAAGGAGGCCCCGTTTCCCCGGAGCTGATTCCGTCGCGCGACTTCTGGCGAAGCCAGGTGAGCGCGAGGGAAACAGCGTAGGGGAAACGGGGCCTCCGGCGGGAAGTTAAACCGCTATTTACGCCTTGTTGACGGAGCCAAACTCCTCCATGAGCTCCTTGGTGCGGGCAACGATGTTGTCGCGACCAGGCTTGAGGAGCTTGCGGGGGTCAAAGCCCTTGCCCTGCTGATCCTTGCCAGCCTCGATATACTCGCGAACGCCCTTGGCGAAGACGAGCTGCAGATCGGTGTTGACGTTGATCTTGGAGATACCCAGGGAGATGGCCTTCTTGATCTGATCCTCGGGGATGCCGGTGCCACCGTGCAGGACGAGGGGCAGGTCGCCGGTCTGAGCCTTGATCTCGCCCAGACGCTCGAAGGAAAGGCCAGCCCAGTCGGCAGGGTACACGCCGTGGATGTTGCCGATACCGCAGGCGAGGAAGTCGACGCCCAGGTCAGCAATCTGCTTGCACTCAGCAGGATCAGCGAGCTCGCCGCTGGAGGTCACGCCGTCCTCGGTGCCGCCGATGCCGCCGACCTCAGCCTCGATGGACATGCCCTTGGAGTGGGCAAGCTCAACGAGCTCCTTGGTGCGGTCGAGGTTAAGCTGGAAGGTCTCCTCGTGAGAGCCGTCATACATGATGGACGTGAAGCCGGCCTCGATGCACTTGAAGCAGTCCTCGTAAGAACCGTGATCGAGGTGAAGGGCGACGGGAACGGTAACGCCCGTGGCCTCGACGGCAGCCTTGACCATGTCGGCGCAGACCTTGAAACCGCCCATCCACTTAGCGGCACCAGCGGTGCACTGAAGGATCAGCGGAGACTTGGCCTCCTCGGCGGCCTGGAGAATAGCCAGGGTCCACTCGAGGTTGTTGGTGTTGAAGGCACCGAGACCGTACTTGCCGGCCTCGGCCTTCTTGAGCATGTCTGCTGCGTTGACGAGCATAAAAGAAACCTCCTGTAAGGTTGCTCCGATAACGCCTGTGATTTTACCACGGCGCACCCGAGCATAAACGTTCGTTTGTTCACGAATATCGCCCAAACAGACTTTTTTGACCGTTTGCCCTACGAAATTGACCCGTTGGTGAAAAATAGCTTGACGTTTGGACGCTTCTCGTGCTTCAAAAGCCGACTATAAAGCTACACCTGCATGAAAGGGTTCTGCATAAGCTCGCGTGCCACAGTGGTCGAATCGCCATGGCCGGTTAGGCAAACGGTATCGGGCGGGAGAAGCCGGGCGAGCTTGGAGAGCGAGCACAGAATCGCCGCCTCGTCTCCGCCGGAAAGGTCGGTACGGCCGTGCCCACCCGGAAACAGGGTATCGCCCACAAAGGCAATGTTCCCCTGCTCGGTGGCAGCAAACAAGACAATGCCACCCGGTGTGTGACCGGGCGTCGCAATCACCTGCAGGCAGATATCGCCCACCTCGATAGCATCGCCCTCGGCGAGCAGACGCGTCGGCTCCCCGGGGTCGGGCGTCTCAATGCCCCACATCGCTCGCTGTTCCTCGATGTTCGCATGCGGCACCGCCACATCCTTAGCACACAGCTCATACTGGCAGCCCTCGCCAACGGTGGTTCGCACGCCGGCAACACCCCCAACATGATCGGCATGGCCATGAGTGCATACGGCGCCAAGCATGCGTACGCCGGGATGCTCGGCTCGAATATGCTCCACCAAGCGCTCGCCTTCCCATGCGGGGTCGATAATCACGCACTCATTGTCCGAAATAACAGCATAGCTATTGGTCTGAATGGGACCGTTTACGAGCGTCTCGATCTCGACCGATCCCTTGGGAGTTAAATCCAAGGACACAGCATTCATGTCCCTCTCCTCTCAATAGAACTCGAGGCATCAAACGATGCCTCGAGTGTAGCGAATATCGATAATGTGGCACGTTCGTCGCGACTAAACACGGCGCTTAAGCTGGGCTCCACCCTCGCCGGGCATCAGGCGGCGCGCGTCGTAGACCGAGTCAACGCTGCTGATAGAGGCCAGCAGCGGATCCAGACCACTCGCGTCCGAAATCTCGACCATAAAACGCAGGGTCGCAATGCCCTCGCGGTTGGTCGAGGTAGCGGCGGAAAGGATATTGCCGCCCGCATCGCCAATGGCGATGGTGACGTCCTTGAGTAGACCCATACGATCCAGGCACTCGACCACAATCTCGACCTGGAAAAGCGTATCGGCAGCACCGTCCCACTCCACGTCAATCATGCGCTCGGGGTGCTCCATGAGGCCTTTGACGTTGGGGCAGTTGGCACGATGCACCGAGACACCTCGGCCGCGCGTGATGAAGCCGACGATATCGTCGCCCGTCACCGGATTGCAGCAATGCGCCAGACGGACCAGCAGGCCGCTGTTGCTCTCGCCCTTGACGATAATGCCGTTACTTGCGCTCTTGCCACGCTTTTGCGGCTTGCGGTTGGAGCCTCGAGCCGGCTGTTTCACGACCTCGGCGATAGCCTCGGCCTTGGTGACCTGTTCCTCGGGCTTGGGGTCCAAAATTTGCTCGACCTTGTTACCCACGGCACGTGGGGCGACTTTGCCCGCGCCAACGGCTGCGAACAGGTCCTCGAGCTGTTTGTAGTTAAACTGCTCCGCCACGGCGTTGAGCGCACGCGTGGATCGCGGCGTAGAGATGCCATACCCGCGTTTGCGCAGGTCCTTGGCCAGTATATCGCGACCGGCGGCAGCGTCATCGTCTTTGGTCGCAGCGGCGAAATAACGGCGGATCTTTGACTTGGCCGAAGGCGTCTTGACGATCTTGAGCCAATCACGCGACGGCTTGGAGCTCTTGTTGGTCAGGATTTCAACGCGGTCGCCCGTCTTGATCTCGTGCGTAAGCGGCGCCACCGCACCGTTGATCTTGGCGCCGACGCAGTGATTGCCGACCTCGGTATGAACGGCGTAGGCAAAGTCGAGCGGTGTAGAGCCAGCACGAAGCGCCATGACCTCGCCCTTGGGCGTAAAGACAAAAATCTCCTGGTCAAACAAGTCGACCTTCAGCGAGTGCAGGTATTCCTTGGCGTCGGTGATCTCGTCAGACGCAGCCCAATCGAGCGAATGTTTGAGCCAGTTAATCTGGTCGTCCAGACGCTGGGCATCATTGGTCTTAGACGCAGACGATCCGCCCGACTTCTTATAGAGCCAGTGGGCGGCGATGCCGTACTCGGCCTGCTCGTGCATCTCATAGGTTCGAATCTGAATCTCGAGCGGGCGGGCCGTGGGGCCGATAACCGTCGTATGGAGCGACTGGTAGTTATTGACCTTGGGCATGGCGATATAGTCTTTAAAGCGACCGGGCATGGGATGCCACAAGGTATGCACCGCGCCGAGCGTGGAGTAGCAATCGCGCACCGAATGCGTGATGACGCGCAGTGCCACCAGGTCGTAGATCTCGGAGAATTCCTTGCCCTTGCGCTTCATCTTTTGGTAGATGGACCAATAGTGCTTGGAACGGCCGTTGATCTGGAAGTCCTCCAGGCCAATGCGGTTGAGTTCGTCGGTGAGTGTCTTGATGGTCTCGGCAAGGTAGCGCTCGCGGACCTCGCGCGACTCAGCCACCATGCGCGCGATGCGCTGGTAGGCATCGGGCTCCAGGTAGAAGAAGGACAGGTCCTCGAGCTCCCACTTAATAGAGCTCATGCCCAGGCGGTCAGCCAAGGGCGCGTACACGTCCATGGTCTCGCGAGCCTTAAACAGGCGACGATCCTCGCGCAGGGCTGCCAGCGTTCGCATGTTGTGCAGACGGTCGGCAAGTTTAACGATGATGACGCGAATGTCCTTGGACATGGCGAGGAACATCTTGCGCAGCGTAAGCGCCTGCTTCTCGTCCATGCTGTCGACTTCGATGTTGGTGAGCTTGGTCACGCCATCGACGAGCTCGGCCACCGTATCGCCAAACAGGCCGGAAACATCGGTAAGCGAGGTCTCGGTATCCTCGACGGTATCGTGCAGCAGCGCGGCGCACACCACATCGCAATCCATCTTAAGATCGGCCAAAATGATGGCAACCTCGACGGGATGGTTAATGTACATCTCGCCCGAGCGGCGCTTTTGGTTGCAGTGCTTCTCGGCGGCAAAGCAGTAGGCCTGCTCCACCTTGGAGAAGTCGTCCTCATTCATATATTTGAGGCACAGGCGCTCCAGCTTGTCGTAGCTGTCCGCCATAATCTCGGGCGGCAGCTCATCAGCATGCTTATAGTGCTCCATCTCAGAAAAAGGCTGGAGGGTGGAATCATGGGCGGTACGGGCTGCGGCATCCATCGAGGTCCCCTTCCCCTAGGCCCGCGGTACGATCGGGCGGTTAACTTTGGCTAGCATATCAGAAGCGCACGAATCGAGCGCCCAACTCCGGAAAGCCGAGAACTCCATGCGCGAGCGCAAGCCCTCCAAATAGCGAATTGACCTGCTTAATTGCACGCGACCGGGGTTTTCGGCCATCGCGATGCGGCGGGTGTCGTCAAACCCCGAAACGCGACAGAAACCAAGCTCTTCGAAGATTCCCAGGCCGCTTTCCACCGAGCGCTCGTCGACCGGCGTGCGAGCATCGATGGCAAGGCACATCTGCGCGATGTCGATATCGCTCGCGCTAAAGGAATCGTTCCCCGTCTTGCCACGGTTGGAGCGCCACATGGTCTGCAGCGCTCGATAGAGCGTGACAAGCTCATCGCGCTCGGGCGCGTAACAATCGAGCAGGCGCTCATTAATACGAGCGTCACGCGACGAATAGAGCAGGTGAATCACGGCGGGCTGGCCATCGCGGCCGGCACGGCCACTCATCTGGTTAAACTCAATCGCACCAAACGGCATGTGGTAGAGCACGACATGGCGGATATCGGGCAGGTTGACGCCCTCACCAAAAGCCGAGGTTGAAACGATGCAGCTGAGACTTCCGTCTCTAAAGGCTTCCTCAACACGGCGGCGATCGGAGCGCGCAAGCCCGGCGTTATAGAACGCGATATGGGTCGCACAGTCAGGCACGCGTTTGCGCAACGTCTTGGCAAGCGCCACGGACTGGTCGCGCGAGTTCACGTAAATGACGGTCTTCTCCCCCGTCGCCACGATCGACACCAGGCGATTTTCGCGGCTCGCAAGGTCACGGTCGTCCTCGAGCTGCAGGTTCTCGCGAACGGTCTCGTCGACCACCGTCCTGGTAATCGGTAATACACGAGCAAGCTCCGCCACGACCGGAGCCGTCGCGGTAGCCGTTGCCGCCATGACAACGGGGTCGCCCAGGGCCTTGAGGATATCGGGCATGTCGAGATAGGCGCTGCGGTCGCCGCCCTTGGCAAGACCGGCATGGTGCGCCTCATCGATAACGACAAAGCCGATACGTCCAGAACGCGCAAAGCGATCGCGATGGATAGACAGGAACTCCGGCGTCGTGAGAACGATGCCGGTGCGGCCCGAAGCCAGGCCGGCAAACACGTCATCGCGCGCCGCCTCCACGGTCTCGCCGGTCAGCACGCCAACGCCAATGCCGAGCGCGGCCATCGTCGAGGAAAGGTGATAGGCCTGGTCGGCAACGAGTGCGCGCAGCGGATAGACAAAAATGCTCGCACGCCCGCGAAGAACCGCCTCGCGCGCGGCATGCACATGGAAGATAAGAGACTTGCCGCGCCCCGTTCCCATAACGGCCAGAACACTTTGGTGATCGGCCAGGGCATCGAGCGCCTCGACCTGCGCGCGGTGCGGCTGGTTCGATCCGATAAAGCTGTGAATGAGCGAGCGCGTGAGCTCGGTATAGGAAAGCTGGGCAAGCGTCTCGCGTTTACGCGACTCCAGGCGCAGTCCAGAATCCGCCGGTTGTACGCCGCGGCGAAGCTCACATGCCGGGTCGTCAACGCTGGGCGCCGTGGTATCGCGGACCAAGACATCCTTGATCATGAGCTTGGGCTTCACGCGACCTTGCCAATGCTCGGCAACGGCCTCGAATACCAAGTCGACGGCGCTGTCGCAATTGATAAGCCTATCGATCTGCGGTACGCGGAACATAATGGCAGGCACACTCGCGGCTCCATCCGTCGCCACGAAGCGCATATGCTCGCCGGTCTTACCCACCACGGCACGATCACACATCGTCACGCCCTCGGCAGCCAGCAGCGGCACCTTATTACCCTGGCCAAACGGCTCAAGGCGGGAAATCTGCTCGATGGTCTCGATATTCAATTCGGAAAGGTCGACCGTGGCGGCAACCTCATCGGTGTCCTCAAAGTCCTCGGCGGGAAGCTCGGACAACACAGCGGAAAGGCGACGACGGAACTCGTCGAGCTTGGACGCCTCGATGGTCACGCCCACCGCACCGGCATGCCCGCCGCGGCGAATCAGCAGGTCGGAACAGCGCTCGACGGCTTCGAACAGGTTGACCTTGCCCACCGAGCGGCCCGAGCCACGTGCTATACCGTCCTCGATAGAGAAGAGCAACGCCGGCACATGATATCGGTTGGTAAGGCGGCTCGCCACGATGCCTTTAACGCCCTCGTGCCAGCCCTCGCCACCCACGACGATTGCGCGACCGCCATCATAGGTCTCCTCGACCTTTGCCATGGCATCACGCGTGAGCTCTGCCTCAATCTCGCGACGCTGACGGTTGATCTCCTCGAGCTCGGCCGCCAGTGCACTTGCCTCGATAGGATCGCGGGCAAGCAGCAGGTCGAGCGCCAGCTTGGGATCGGCCATGCGGCCGGCGGCGTTTAAGCGGGGAATGAGCGAGAACGATAGACCGTCCGCCGTAATGGTAGCCAGATCGGCCTTGGCGAGCGCTGCAAGCGCGATGTAACCGGGACGAGCCGTCACGCGCATCTGCTGGATGCCCTCGGCGACCAGTGCGCGATTCTCGGGCGTCAACGGCATCATGTCGGACACGGTGCCCAGTGCCGCGACCTCAATCAGCGAACGCCAATACGACGGCTTGCCCAGACGCTCGCCCAAAACCTGCACCAGCTTGAGCGCCACACCGGCACCGGCAAGTTCACGCGAGGGGCCCTTATCCTCGAGTTTAGGGTCGGTCAGGGGCACGCCCTGCGGCACCTGATCGGAGGGCTCGTGATGGTCCGTGACCACCAAATCGATCCCCAGGCTCTCCAGATAGGAAACCTCTTCTTTGGCGGCAATGCCGTTATCGACGGTCACGATCAGCTGGGGGCGAGCGAGCTCGTTAACGCGGTCGAGCGCCGCGCGCGAAAGACCGTAGCCCTCGTCAAAGCGATGTGGAATAAACGGCGTAACATCGGCGCCAAACGTGCGCAGTGCCTCGGTCAACAGACAGGTCGATGTAATACCGTCGACGTCGAAATCACCAAAGACGGCGATGCGTTCGCGGTTGCGAATAGCACGCTCGACGCGGTCGGCAACGACCGACATGCCGGGGATAATGAGTGGATCGGCCCAATCACGGTCGAGCGAAGGCGTCAGAAATAGCTGGCCTTCCTCGATGGATGTAATGCCGTGCGCAACCATAATGCGCGCCACCAGCCCGGGTATGCCCAGACCAGCCGAAAGCTCCTTTTCGAGCTCGGGATTTTGCTGAGCGACCGCCCAGCGATGCGTCGTCTTAAGCGATGACATAGGCGCCCACCCCCGATAGGGGCAGGTCGCCGCGATACCTCTCACGGTTCATAGCGATGAGTCCTCTGTGTATGCCCGCTTCGGCAGGCAGATCTGTTGAACGAATTTATTATACCGTGCGGCACAGACGCAGAACCTCGCAGCACGCCGTGGTTTCGGTAAACGATGCCGGTAATACCCTCGAAATAATCGAGCGTTTCTGACGCACGGACGCATGCGAGCGTCTAGCATATCCATTCAAAACGGGTTCACGAGCAAAGGGAGTCACAAGAGCCTATGAAGCAATGGGTTGGACTGGGAAAGTTCCTCGCGGGGCATATGCAGGTCATCGTTCCGATTTGCGTAACGCTCGGCGTGCTCTTTCCCCAGCAGATCGGCGTACTCAAGCCCATCGTTCCCGCTCTTTTCGCCTTTATGACGTTCCAAGGTGCGCTCAGCAACACCTTCCACCAGGTAGCTGAGGTGTTCCGCCGTCCACTGCACTTGATTTTGGCGCTGCTCGTCTCGGCGCTGCTTATTCCCATAGCAGCTTATGCCATGGGATCGCTGTTCTTTGGCTCCAACCCCAACCTTGTCTGCGGTATCGTGCTCGAGTACAGCGTACCCGTGGCAGTCACTGCTTTTATGTGGATTAGCATGTTCGGCGGCAATGGCCCGCTCGCGCTCACCATCATCCTGACGTCCTCGGTTATCTCCCCTGTGACGATTCCGCTCACGCTTAAGCTCTTGCTGGGTGCCACCGTCTCGATCGATGTGCCGAGCATGATGCAGGACATGGCCTTTATGATCGCCATCCCCGCCGTGCTCGGTATCGTGATCAACGAGCTCACGCGTGGATGGGGACACGAGAAGCTCTCCCCCGCGCTCTCGCCCGCCTGCAAGTTCATGATGATGGGCGTTATCGCCTCCAACTCCACCGCCATGAGCGAGTACGTGCTGCACATGAACGCAGTGCGCCTGGAAGTCGCCCTCTTTATTTTGACCTTCGCCATCAGCGGCTTTGTCGTCGGTTTTCTGGTCGCCCGTGCACTGCATCTGCCATATAGCGAGACGACTACCATGTGCTTTACCTGCGGCATGCGTAACATCTCTTCGGGCGCCGTCATCGCCACGCAGTACTTTCCAGGCGAAGTCGTGTTTCCCGTCATGTGCGGAACGCTGTTTCAGCAGATACTCGCCTCGCTTATCGGGCATCTCTTTGAGCGTCTGACCGGCGAGGAGCGCGCCGCCCAGCGCAAGCGGGTCGAGGCCGGCCGCGACGCCATGGCACGCTAGACTGCCCGCATTACACGGGTGTGAGTCTTGCTATACGAGCGTTTCCAGATGCGCACGCAGGCGCTCGGCATCGATATCGAGCGTTGTCTCGGCATTGACCTGGGCCAAACGATAGCCGACAAAGTAGGGCGAAACCACCCAACGCGGCAGCGCCTTGGCAATGGTCCGACCGCCCAGGTGATAGAAGAATAAGTTGTACGACCCTGCGCGACCACCGTGGTGCTCGTTCAGGATATAGCGCAGGGCCACCTGAATCGCATCGGCAAACAGGTCCGCTTCGGGTTGGTCGCGGGCGTCGTCGCTGGCGGCGATTCCCTGTGGAGCCGAGACGTTGACCTCAAAGAATCCCATGATCGGCTCGGTTGAGATGTTGACCGCAACCCTCCCCCGCCGCCAAACATCGATGCCTTCAAAGTTGGCTGAGGTCAGCGCCGCATAGCCGTCCTCCTGTTCCAAGCCCACAATCTGCATGTGTGGATGGACGAGGCTGCCGCCCGAAAGCGGGCCTTTGTTCTTGTACATGAGCACGCTGCGGTACTGTTGGGAATCGATCATCTGCTGCCAACAGCCCAGGGCAAACCGCATCACATGGTGGAGTTCATCCGGCTCATAGGTCGTCAGGTCGGCATCGTGATCGGCCGACTCGATCAATACGGTCTGACGTGTGGCCCGCAATGTCTTGAACTTATTCTCGAGCCAGATGCAGTCACCATCGCGCTGGATGATGTTGGCAAGCCCCTCCGTGTCGCAAAAGGGGCACGCGGTGCCAGGGCGACGATTATCGTCGGGCTTACCGCTCGCCTGCTGGACATCGAATACAAGTGCCACGGGCTACACCTCCAGCGGCACAATCTTGGTGCCATGGAGCTCGGAGACGCCCAGTGCCGCCGCCACGGTATCGCGGTTGACCGTGGAAATGCCGCCGCCGGGAAGGATGGTCAAGCGGTCGCCCGCATACTCGATTAAGCGGGCCAGGTTTTCGAAGTTGTCCTCGATCGGCGTACCGGCAGCGCCACCATGCGTCAGGATGCGTGTGATGCCGCAGTCGGCGAGTATGTCAATCGCGTCGAGCTGAGCCTCGGGCGAGAGCTGATCAAACGCCATGTGGAAGGTGATGTCGATGGGCTCACGCTTGCATTCCTCGGTCGCGCAGCCCGCGGCCATCACGAGAGCGCCCAACGTAAGCTCGTCGAGTGCCCATCCGCCAGCGCGGGGCTTGCAGCAGCCAAAGACTAAGCCGTCAACGCCGGCGCTCACGGCAAGGCCCAGGTCCATCTCCATCATACGCAACTCGTCCTGGTTGTAGTGAAAGTCGCCGCCACGCGGGCGAATCATGCACATCACCCGCGCATCGTGCTCGTGTGCATAGTTGGTCGTAGCGCTGATAACGCCGGCCGAAGGCGTGGTGCCACCAACGGCAAGGTTGTCGCACAGCTCGATACGCCTTGCACCGGCATCGATAGCCGCCGGCACCCGCTCAAAGTTCTCGGCACAAAACTCGTACAGCATAGATAGACCCCCAAAGACAGCAGATGTTTTCCGACGGGCATTGTCACACACCCCCATGAAGTTGCGGTGGAATAGGGACTCTTTTGGCCTCTGGAGCCCGTATTCAGTCCCTATTTCACCGCAACTTAAAAGGGGCGCTGACTGAGATAGTCAGCGCCCCTTTTGTTAGGTGGGTTAGCCTCCGAGGTAGGCTTTGCGGACGTTATCGTCGTGCAGGAGCTCTTGGCCGGTGCCGGTCATGGTGATCTTGCCGGTCTCGAGCACGTAGCCGCGCGTGGCGATGGAAAGAGCCATCTGTGCGTTTTGCTCGACCAGAAGCACCGTGGTGCCGGCCTTGTGCAGGTCCTCGACAATCTGGAAGATCTGCTCAATCAGAATCGGCGCCAGACCCATGGAAGGTTCGTCGAGCATAAGCAGTTTGGGGTTACTCATAAGGGCGCGCCCCATAACGAGCATCTGCTGCTCACCGCCCGAAAGGGTGCCGGCGACCTGGCGACGGCGTTCCTTCAGGCGCGGGAACCGCTCGTAGACGCGCTCGAGGCCCGGAACCACCGTGGACTTGGGCTGCGTATAGGCGCCCATCTCCAGGTTCTCCTCGACCGTCATCTGCAAAAAGGCGCGACGACCCTCGGGAACCTGAGCCAGGCCCTTACCAACCAGCTTGTCGGCGGGCGTATGGGTAATGTCCTCGCCCATAAACTTGATGGAGCCGGTCTTGGAGCGTAGCAGGCCCGAGACGGTCTTGAGCGTCGTGGACTTACCGGCACCGTTCGCGCCGATCAGAGCCACGATCTCGCCCTCGTTAACGTTAAAGGAGATGTCCTTGATGGCGTGGATGGCGCCGTACCAGACGTTGATGTTGTAGACGGAAAGCATCGGCTCTGCCATTTAGTTCTCCCCCTTATCCTGCTTGCCCAGATACGCCTCGATAACGGCATCGTTATTCTGGATTTCCTCTGCCGTGCCTTTGGCGATGACCTTACCAAAGTTGAGCACGCAGATGCCCTCGCAGATGTTCATAACGAGCGACATATCATGCTCGATAAGCATGATGGCAATGCCAAAGGTGTCGCGAATCTTGACGATGTTCTCCATGAGCTCCGCGGTCTCGGACGGGTTCATGCCGGCAGCAGGCTCGTCGAGCAGCAGTAGCTTGGGGTTGGTGGCAAGCGCGCGGACGATCTCCAGACGACGCTGAGCGCCGTAAGGCAGCGATCCGGCCTGCTCGTTTGCCAGATGCTCCATATCAAAGATGGACAGCAGCTCCATGGCGCGCTCGTGAGCAGCCTTCTCGTGCTTCCAATACGTCGGCAGGCGCAGCACGCCCTCAAAGCCGGAGTAACGCTCCTGGTTATGCAGGCCGACCTTAACGTTATCCTCCACCGTCATGGTGTTGAATAGGCGAATGTTCTGGAAGGTACGGGCAATACCCATGCGGTTGACCTGGTAGACCGACTTGCCCGAGGTGTCCTCGCCGTCGAGCAGGATGGTGCCATGCGTGGGCTGGTACACCTTGGTGAGCAGGTTGAAGACCGTGGTCTTGCCGGCGCCGTTGGGACCGATCAGACCGGCGATCTCGGTCTTGCCGATAGTCAGGCTAAAGTCGTCGACTGCCTTAAGGCCACCGAACTCAATGCCCAGGTGGATGCACTCGAGTGCAGGGCGCTCGCCCAGGTCACGATCGGGAACGATGGCGCCAGAAGGATACGGGACCATCTTGCCCTTCTTGAACTCAAATTTACTGGGCATCGGCTGCCACCTCCTTCTTGGAAGCAAAGCGGTCCTTGACGCGACCGAAGAACGCCTTGAGCTGCGGGTTGTTGGTAAAAATCATGACCAGGATCAGCACGATGGCGTAGATGAGCATGCGGTAGTCCGAGAACTGACGAAGCAGCTCGGGAAGCACCGTGAGCAGCGCCGCCGCGATGACGGAGCCGCGCATATTGCCCAGACCGCCCAGGACCACGAACACCAGAATGAGGATCGACGTGTTGAAGTCGAACTTGGTGGCGGAGAGCTGCGAGAAGTTACCGCCGAAGAGGGCTCCGGCAGCACCGGCGAGGGCAGCGGAAACCACGAAGGCGATCATGCGGTACTCGGTGACGGAGATGCCTACGGACTCGGCTGCAATCTTGTTATCGCGCACGGCCATAATGGCACGGCCGGTACGGCTGCGAACCAGGTTGAGCACGATCACGAGCGCAACCATGACCAGGATGGCACCAGCGAGGAAGGTCGAGTACGTCGACACGCCCGAGGCGCCCTGGGCGCCCTTGATGATGGCGGTGCCGTCCTCGAGCAGGTGCAGGTCGTCGATCGTAGAGTTGCCCGTGATGTTAAAGATCACGTGCAGGCCGCGGGAGTCGACGCCCACAATGAGGCAGGTGACGATCTCTTTGATGATCTCGCCAAAAGCCAGGGTCACGATGGCCAGATAGTCGCCGCTCAGGCGCAGGACCGGGATACCAATCAAGAAGCCCAGGATGGCGGCAGCGATAGCGCCGACCACAATGCTGATGACAAGACGTATTGGATCGGAGGGAACGGCGCTCTCCAGCGCGACGGCGGTGACGATTCCCGTATAGGCGCCAACGCTCATAAAGCCCGCATGGCCCAGCGACAAATCGCCCGCGATGCCGACGACGAGGTTGAGGGAAATGGCCATGACGATATAGGCCGTGATGGGAACCAGCTGACCGGCGATCATGCGCGGGATCATGTGGTTGGACTGCATAAAGAACACGATGGCGAAGGCCACGATGCACATGGCGTACGTGACAAAGTCGTGACGCGTCTGCTTGTCTTTAAGAAACTTCATAACGCTCACCTACACCTTCTCGGGGACGTACTTGCCCAAGAGGCCGGCAGGCTTGACGAGCAGGACGATGATCAAAACACCAAAGACGATGGAGTTGGCAAGGCTCGTGGAAATGTAAGCCTGCGCCATCGCCTCGATGATGCCGATGAGAATGCCACCGACAAAGGCACCGGGGATGGAGCCGATGCCGCCGAAAACGGCGGCGTCGAAGGCCTTGATGCCAGGCATGGCGCCCGTGGTGGGCTGCAGGACCGGCGAGTAGGAGCACAGCAGCACGCCGGCGATGGCGGCAAGGGCAGAGCCGATGGCAAACGTCATCGAGATGGTGCGGTTGACGTTGATGCCCATGAGCTGAGCGGCGGCTTTGTCCTCGGACACGGCGCGCATGGCTTTGCCCATCTTGGTCTTACCTGTAAAGAACATCAGGCCGGCCATGATAACCAGGCAGGCGACGATGGTGACGAGCGAGACGGCGCTTACGTTGAACTTGGCCAAGAACTCCGGCACCTGGAAGGTGACGAGCGAAGTGAAGTTCTTGGGCGTGGCGCCCCACAGAAGCTGCGCGGCGTTCTGCAGGAAGTAAGACACGCCGATGGCCGTGATCAGAACGGCCAGAGGGCCTGCTTGGCGCAGCGGCTTATAGGCCAGACCCTCGATGAGAACACCGAGAACCGTGCAGACCACACAAGAGAGAACTACAGATGCCCAGCCCGGGAGGCCGAGATACGACGTGGCACAGAACGAGACATAGGCACCGACCATGATGACGTCGCCGTGAGCGAAGTTGAGCATCTTGGCGATACCGTAGACCATGGTGTAGCCCAACGCGATGATGGCGTAGACGCTGCCCATGGACAGGCCGTTGACCAGGTATTGGATAAAGACCGTCATGTTCCACATCCCCCTTTCGAATAGGTTTCCAGTTGATGTATGAAACAGGGACGTTACATCGTCCCTAGATACCAAGCAAGCAGGGAAGGCCAAAACCTCCCCTGCTTGGGATCAAAACCGCTCTATGTAAGGCGGCCTATTAGGCCTGTACGTACTTGCCGTCGGTAATGACGTACGCCGTCGGGTCCTTCTGGACCTGGCCCTTGTCGTTCCAGGAGAGCTTGCCAGTCAGACCGTCAACAGTAATGTTGCGCATAGCCTCGGGAAGCTTCTCGGCAACCTCGGTGGGGTCGGCGTCGACACCCAGGCCGGCCTCCTTGAGAGCCTCGACCACCGCATGCACGCCGTCGTAGGCGTCGGCGGCAAACTGGTCGGGGGTATCGCCGTACTTATCTTTGTAAGCGTTGACGAAGTCGGCGTTCTTCTCGTCGTCGGCGGAGAACGGGGTCATGAGCAGCAGACCCTCGGCAAGAGAGGTGTCGAAGCCCTCAACGCCCAGGATGCCGTCCATGCCGTCGCAGCCCATCATCTTGACGTCGTAGCCCATGTCCTTGGCGTTCTTGAGCAGGACGGACGCCGGCGTGTAGTAGATCGGCGCAAAGATCATGGTGGCGCCTGCCTGCTTGGCCTTGGTCAGCTGGTTGGTAAAGCTCGTGGCGGAGTCGTCCTTAAAGGTCTCCTCGTCGACAATCTCGAGCTTGGACTTAGCGGCCTGGGCCTTAAAGGAATCTGCGATGCCCGAAGAATAGGCGTCGCCGGAGTTATAGAACAGCACGAACTTCTCGTCCGCATATTTCTCTGCCAGGAACTTGGCAGCGTTGACACCCTGGTTGGGGTCGGTAAAGCAAACCTGGAAGACGCAATCCTTGCCCTTGGTAACGTCCTCGGAAGACGCGGACGGGGTGATCATGAACGTCTCGGGGTCGTTACCGCACTCTGCGGCAACGGCGACCGACGCACCCGTGGTGGTCGGACCGACGAGGGCCTGCATGCCCCAGTCGAGCAGGGTGTTGAAGGCGTTGACGGCCTTCTCGCCATCGGCCTGGTCGTCCTCGGCCTTGCTGACAAGCGGCAGCTCCTTAGTCGAGAAATCCTTGCAGCCAAGCTCGACAGCCTGTGTAACGGACTTGCCGTAGGACGCGTTGGCGCCGGTCAGCGGGCCGATGGTGCCGATCTTAAACGAAGCGTCGCCCGACGCGGAACCGCTGTCGCCGCCGTTGGAGGAGCAGCCAGCTAGAATGGACATCGCCCCCAGACCTGCTGCGCTCGCGATAACGCTCCTGCGATTCATAACAGGGTTCAATGACTTACCGGTGAGGCTCGACATGCGGCTCTCCTCTCAAATCTCGTCGGGTTTCGGTTACCCGACAGGCCATCCTTCGCCGTGTTCGGCGTTCGCAAAATAGTAGACGCTTTAGTTGAGAAAAGTGGCGATTATTTCAACTTTTCTTTGGATTTGTTCATTTATCCATAATTCTGCGTATTTCTATTACTTTATGCAGTAAGGCCACTTTATTGTGTGAAAGTAATGTTTCCGTTCTGTTACAGGCGTCCCTTCCCTGAATAAAACGGCCTCACCGGTCGCGCTTTATGCGCACTTAGGCGGCGATGTACTTGCCGTCCTGGATCACATAAGCCGTAGCGGGCTTTTCGACCTGGCCCTTGTCATTCCACGTCAGCTCGCCCGTCAGGCCCTCGATCTTGATCTTGCGCATGGCCTTGGCAAGGTCGCCGGCAATGTCGGCGCCGTCGGCCGTAATGTCGATGCCCGCCTTGTCGATGGCCTCGGCGATGGCGTGGACGCAATCGTAGGCGTCGGCGGCAAACTGGTTGGGCGTCTCGTCGTAGGCATCCTTATAGGCCTTGACGAAGTCGGCATTCTTCTCATCGTCAGCCGAAAACGGGGTCATGAGCAATACGCCCTCGGCAAGAGAGGTATCGAAGCCCTCCACAGAGAGCAGGCCGTCCATGCCGTCGGTACCCATGAGGGTCATGTCGTAGCCCATGTCCTTGGCGTTCTTGAGCAAAACGGACGCCGGCGTGTAGTAGATCGGCGCAAAGATGAGCGTGGCGCCGGCCTCCTTGGCCTTGGTGAGCTGGTTGGTAAAGCTCGTGGAGGAATCGTCCTTAAAGGTCTCGGTATCGACGATATCAAGTTTGGACTCCTTGGCCTGCTCGGCAAAGGCATCGGCAACACCCGAGCTGTACGTATCGCCGGAGTTGTAGAACAGGGCGATTTTGGCGTCTGCATACTTCTCAGCCAAGAACTTCGCGGCGCTGGCGCCCATGGTCGGATCGGTGAAGCAAACCTGAAAGACCGTGGTCTTATCCTTGGTGACGTCGAGCGACGAGGCCGAAGGCGTGACCATGAGCATATCGTCGGCGATCTCGCCCGAGACGGCGACGGCAGCACCGGTGGTGACCGGACCGACGAGCGCCTGCATGCCCCAGTCACACAGGGTATTGAAGGCGTTGATGGCCTTCTCGCCGTCGGCGACGTCGTCCTCGGACTTAAGCGAGAGTTTGAGGTCCTTGGTCGAGAAATCCTTGGCGGCGAGCTTGGCACCCTTCTCGGCCGAAACGCCATAGGTTGCCGCGGCGCCGGTCAGAGGGCCGATGACACCGATCTTGAAGGTCTTGCCGTCATCGGCGGAGCCGCCGTCCGAGCCACCCGACGAGCAACCAGCGAGCGCCGCGGTGCCACCGAGCGCCGCGGCGCCAGCCAAGAAACTCCTGCGGTTAAGTACGTTGTTGATGCTAAACATGGTGTCCCCCTTTTCGCTGGCCGCGGTGCGGCCGTCTTGCGGTACAGGGCAAACCTTATGGTGCAAACGTTGACAGTTTGTTACGGAGTTCCGTTTGTAGCGAACATGTTTCCAATGTTTCCGCAGCGTTTCGGGGGTGCCGTTTTGTGCGACTCCTGTTGCCTGGCGAGCACGCGCCCTCGGTTCACGCTAGAATGCACTCAACCTTTAAGCGGTTAATCCATCCATAAGATGCACGAAGGAGCTATCTATGAGCGAACCCCTGCGCACCGTGAACGTCGGTTTGATCGGTCTTGGAACCGTCGGCGGCGGCGTGGCCCGTCTGATCAAGAGCCACCACGATGAGTACCTGGCCGCCTACGGCATCGACCTTAAGCTGACCCGCGCCTGCACGCTTGCCTGGGAGCAGGCCGAAGCTGCCGGTATTGAGCGCGAGGCCTTTACGAGCGACTGGCACGACGTCGTCACCGACCCCGCCGTCGATATCGTCGTCGAGCTCATCGGCGGCGAGCACCCCGCGACCGAAATCTTCACCACCGCCTTCGAGAACGGCAAGCACGTCGTCTCTGCCAACAAGGCCCTGCTGGGCCGTCATGTCGAGACGCTCGCCGAGAAGGCGCGCGCGTGCGGCGTGCAGATTAAGTGCGAGGCCAGCTGCGGCGGTGGCATCCCCATTGTCAGCACGCTTGAGCATGACCTGGTGGGCAACAAGATCCTGACCATCGCCGGCATCCTTAACGGCACCACCAACTACATCCTGTCGCGCATGGACGCCGAGGGCGCCGATTACGCCGACGTGCTCGCCGACGCACAGGCTAAGGGCTATGCCGAGGCCGACCCGTCCGCCGACGTCGACGGCTTCGACGCCGCCAGCAAGACGGCGATCCTCGCTTCCATCGGCTTTGGCACCCGCGTTACCACCGACGATGTGTACCAGCAGGGTATCCGTACCATCGGTGCCGAGGACATCGCCCAGGCCCGTGAGCTCGGCTACACCATTAAGCTGCTCGGCATCGCCCGCAACACCGACGCCGGCGTCGACGTCCGTGTGCATCCCACGCTGATCCCCGCCGACCACATGCTT
The DNA here is from genome assembly GCA_900542555.1 of uncultured Collinsella sp. GTDB lineage: Bacteria > Actinomycetota > Coriobacteriia > Coriobacteriales > Coriobacteriaceae > Collinsella. The sequence goes on along the minus strand of UQNU01000002.1, from coordinate 46,376 downwards.
GCCAAGGTCAACGGCGCCATGAACGCTGTCTACGTGGTAGGCGACGCCGTGGGCGAGACCATGTTCTACGGTGCCGGCGCAGGCTCCTTCCCCACCGCGAGCGCCGTCGTGGGCGATATCCTGTCGCTCTCCGAGCAGATCAGCCGCGGCGTGGCTCCGCTGCCCGAGATTGAGCCCTATGGCCACAACCTCGCCTTTAAGCCCATGGACGAGCTCCAGACCAAGTACTATGTGCGCCTGAAGGTCGCCGACCGCGTGGGCGCCCTGTCCGAGACGGTCGACATCTTTGCCAAGCACAACATCTCGATTTCGCTCATCAACCAGGTCGAGGACGGCAAGTCGGGCGTCAACGATGCCTGCTCGGTCATCTTCCTGACGCATCGCGCGCTCGAGAAGGACGTCCAGGCTGCCGCCGCCGAGCTTGCCAGCGTCGACTGCGTGGCCGAAGTCGCCAACGTCCTGCGCATCGAGGACGTCGAGGCCTGGACCGAAGGCGTCATGGCCAACTAACCCAACGCTCGCCTAGCAATACGCGCCTTGAGGGCTCCCGTCCGATGTGGGACGGGAGCCCTTTTGTCACCTGCCCTAAGCACAACGGCAGAGCATATTTGCGCGAGCCGCTCATCGGTAACGCGGGCTACCGTTCACCGATATGCAAACGCGGCCGATTCCGGCTGCCGCTACGCTGTGCTGCGAATGTCCGCCCGCGAAGAGAGGAAGCACCATGTTGCTCGAGGGCAAGAAAGCAATCATCACCGGAGGCACGCGCGGTATCGGCTATGCGATCGCCTGCCGTTTTATCGAGGAAGGCGCTGCCGTCACCGTCTTTGGCTCACGCCAGGAGACTGCCGACGCGGCCGTTGAGAAGCTGACAGCCGCCTATCCCGACGCCAAGGTCTGGGGCCGCTCCTGCGACCTCACCTCACTCGAAGCCGTGACCGAGGCCTTTACCCAGGCTGCAGCCGACATGGGCGGCTTGGACACGGTCGTCAACAATGCCGGTATCTCCCAGCGTTCACCCCTCTTGGACTACACGGCCGAGGAGTTCGCAAAGGTCATGGACCTTAACGTCGTCGCCGTCTTTAATGGCCACCAAGCTGCCGCCAAGATCATGACCGAGGCCGGCCACGGCGGCACCATCACCACCACGAGCTCGATGGTTGCCAAGTACGGCCAGCCCTCTGGCGTCGGCTATCCAACGTCCAAGTTTGCCGTCAACGGCATGGTCCAGTCGCTCTCGCGCGAGCTCGCCCCCATGGGCATTCGCGTCAATGCCGTAGCACCCGGTGTAACCAAAACCGACATGGTCGCCAACCTGCCTGAAGAGGTTATTAAGCCCATCGTCGCCACCATTCCGCTGGGTCGCATGGGCGAGCCCGAGGATGTCGCCAACGCCTTTGTTTTCCTGGCGAGCGACATGTCCTCCTACGTCACGGGCGCCGTGCTCCCCGTCGACGGAGCCGCCCGCTCCTAAAGGTCGCAAGCCACGACTTCGAACCTCAACGAGGCCCAACGCAAAAGGCGCGCTGTCTGCATCAACCGCAGGCAGCGCGCCTTGTTCTGCTTGCAGGGGAAGCTGCGTCCCGGTATTTCAGCTCAGAACGGGGCGAAGCTTCCCTCAGGGCCTTCTTTCGGAAACTATGTCCCATTCTGGGCGCGCATTCTGGGACACGCTTTCCGCAACGGGCTTCTCGCGGAAAGCGCATCCCACTCTGGACGCCAATTCCGGGATGCATTTTCCGCGGCGGTGTCGGCTACTTGCCGTCGTCGTCCTCGGCTTCTTCTCTTGCATAGAGCTCCAACATGCGGCGGCGGTATTCGCGCACGGCGAGCTTGGCGCGCTCCAGGCGGCGACGCTCGCGCGGAGTCAGCTCGGACGGGTCAACCTCGTCTCCATAGGTCTTATCGGCAAGAAGATGTGCCGCGTCCACAATACGGGCATCGATATGGCCGCTCGCCGCCTCGGCGGAAAGACGCTCGGCAATCGTATCGAGCGTAGGCAAGCCCTCGAATACGCGACCATGGCCATGTGAAGTCAGCAGCTCGTGCTCACGTGCGAGCAGGCTCGCCAAATCGTGATGGGCGCGCAGGATGTCGAGCGCATCGGATGGATGCTCGGCAACTTCTGCCACGGCGGCGACCGGCGCGGCGTCGACCACGCGGTAGAAAAGCTGCGCGAGCAACGGCATCAAGAACACCGTGATGGCACCGGCGGCAACCATGACCGACGCAATATCTTGCGACAGCGCGCCTGCGTTGACGGCAACGCTTGTCACGGCAACGATGATCGGCAGCGCCGTGGTGCAGTACAGGGCCACGGTAATGCGACCATACGCCGACACATCGCGCGTCGCAGGACAAATGCTCATAGAGATGAGAATGGGCACGGCGCGAATGATCAGCAACGCCACGATAAAGCCTGCGAGCAGCCCGGGGCGCGACGCCACGGCCGTCAGATCGATCTTTGCGCCCGATACGGTAAAGAACACCGGAATCAAAAAACCGTAGGCCAGACCGTCGAGCTTGGTCTCGAGCGTATGGTTGCCCTCGGGGATGATATAGCGCAGGACAAAACCGGCGGCAAAAGAACCCAACACGATGTCGAGATCAAAGACAGCCGAGAATGCCACGAGCGTGACCAGGATGAGCACCGTCAGGCGCACGAAGGTCTGCGACGTGGTATCGGCGCGCTCCTCGACAAACGCAAAGAAGCGGCTGCCGACGCGCTTGGAGCGGCTCGGGACCACGGCCAGCAACACGCAAACCACCGCAAACAAGCCAAGGATAACGAGCGTTTGGATGCCAGTGCGGGCAGACAACAGCACCGACATGGCGAGCACGGGACCGAGCTCGCCCCAAGTGCCATACGCGAGAATCGAGTCGCCCACGCGCGTGCCGGTGAGCGAGCGCTCACGCATAATGGGCACGAGCGTACCGAGCGCCGTCGAAGTGAGGGCAAGCGTCACGGCGATACCGTCGAAATGACTGACTGAGAACCACGGGGTAAAGCGCACGGCAAGCCAGGCGATACCAAACGTGACGACCCACGTCGCCAAGCCGTAGCGCCCCTCGACGCCCGTGATGCTCTTGGGGTCGATCTCAAAGCCGGCAAGCAGGAACAAAAAGGCCAGGCCCAGCTCGGACACAAGCGAGACCTCGGCATCTACATGGATGACGCCGAGCATATGGGGTCCCAGCACCGCGCCGAGCACGAGCAAAAAGACCGTCTCGGGAACGGGTTTTCCGGGAATCGCCGAGGCGATAAAAGGACTCGCAAAGGCCACGAGTGCGATGATGGCGAGCGAAACGAATGCCATGTGATGCCTTTCTCTTGTTTGCGCTTCACTGTAGCACCCTCGCCGTCCTCAACGCGCCGCGAGCTGTCGTATCATAGTGAGGTTTACAAACATGTGGCTCAAGGCGACCGCAGGGCAGACCCCGCAAACCGACCGCTGCCGCATACCGTACCGTACGCCCAACCGATCAGGAAGGCAGGAACCAATGGTCTCTCGTATCTACGTGGAGAAGAAACCCGGGTTCGACGTCGAGGCTCAGCAGCTCAAGGGCGAGCTGACCGAAATTCTCGGCATCAAGGGCATCGAGGCCCTGAGGATCATCAACCGCTACGACGTCGAGGGCATCGACGAGGAGCTTTTCCGCTCCTGCGTGCCGACTGTCTTTAGCGAGCCCCAGGTCGATGTGACCTACGACGAACTCCCCGCAAGCGATGGCGCCGTCTTTGCCGTCGAGTTCCTGCCTGGCCAGTTTGACCAGCGCGCCGACTCCGCCAGCGAGTGCGTGCAGCTCATCAGCCAGGGTGAGCGCCCCGCCGTGCGCTCCGCCAAGGTCTATATGATCTCGGGCGCTCTGGACGAGGCCGCCATCGAGGCCATCAAGCACTACGTGGTGAATCCCGTCGAGGCCCGCATCGCCTCGCTCGACCTGCCCGAGACGCTGTACATGGAGACTCCCGAGCCCCAGCCCGTCGAGGTGCTCGACGGCTTCCGCAAGCTCGACGAGGCCGGCCTTGCCGCCTTTATCGCCGATCGCGGCCTTGCCATGGACGAGGCAGACATCGCCTTCTGCCAGCAGTACTTCCGCGATGAGGACCGCGACCCCACCATCACCGAGATCCGCGTAATCGACACCTATTGGTCCGACCACTGCCGCCACACCACTTTCGGCACCGTCCTGGACGACGTGACGATCGACGACGCCGTGGTGCAGCAGGCCTTCGACCGCTACATGGAGATGCGCCATGAGCTCGGTCGCGACGCCAAGCCCGTCTGCCTCATGGACATGGGCACCATCGGCGCCAAGTACCTCAAGAAGACCGGCGTCATGACCGATGTCGACGAGTCCGAGGAGATCAACGCCTGCACCGTCAAGGTGAAGGTCGATGTCGACGGCGAGGACCAGGACTGGCTGTTCCTGTTTAAGAACGAGACCCACAACCACCCGACCGAGATCGAGCCCTTCGGCGGTGCCGCCACCTGCGTGGGCGGCGCCATCCGCGACCCGCTCTCGGGCCGCAGCTACGTGTACCAGGCCATGCGTGTCACCGGCGCCGGTGACCCCACCGTCCCGGTTTCCGAGACGCTCGAGGGCAAGCTGCCGCAGCGCAAGCTCGTGACCACTGCCGCCGCCGGCTACTCCAGCTACGGCAACCAGATCGGCCTTGCCACCGGTCAGGTCAACGAACTCTATCACCCCGGTTACGTGGCCAAGCGCATGGAGGTTGGCGCCGTCGTGGGCGCTACCCCGGCAAACCACGTTCGTCGCGAGTGCCCCGCCCCCACCGACAAGATCATCCTGCTGGGCGGCCGCACCGGCCGCGATGGCATCGGTGGCGCCACCGGCTCCTCCAAGACCCAGAACACCGAGTCCATCGAGACCTCGGGTGCCGAGGTCCAGAAGGGCAACGCCCCTGTCGAGCGCAAGCTGCAGCGTCTGTTCCGCCGCGGCGACGCCTGCCGTCTGATCAAGCGCTGCAACGACTTTGGCGCCGGCGGCGTCTCAGTCGCCGTGGGCGAGCTTGCCGACGGCCTGTACGTGGACCTGGACACCGTGACCAAGAAGTACGACGGCCTGGACGGCACCGAGCTCGCTATCTCCGAGTCCCAGGAGCGCATGGCCTGCGCCGTCGCCGACGGTGACGTCGAGGAGTTCATGGGCTACGCCGCCGAGGAAAACCTGGAGGCGACCGTTATCGCCGAGGTTACCGCCGAGCCGCGCATGCGCATGGCTTGGAACGGCGTCGCTATCGTCGACCTGTCCCGCGAGTTCCTCAACTCCAACGGCGCACCCAAGCACCAGGTCGCCCACGTCTGTGCCCGCAGCGTGTGGCAGCCCAGCTGGGCCGGCACCACGCTAGCCGAGCGCATGACCTCGCTCGTCACCGACCTCAACGTCGCTTCCAACAAGGGTCTTTCCGAGCGTTTCGACTCCACCATCGGCGCCGCGACCGTGCTCATGCCCTTTGGCGGCAAGACGCAGCTCACCCCAAGCTCGGCCATGGTCGCCAAGTTCCCCGTGGACGGCGAGACCACCACGGCGAGCGCCATGGCATGGGGCTTCAACCCCTATCTGATGGAGGCCGACCAGTTTGCGGGCGCCTACCTGTCCGTGGTCGAGTCCATCGCCAAGCTCGTGGCTGCCGGCTTTGAGCACAAGCGCGCCTATCTCTCCTTCCAGGAGTACTTCGAGCGCCTGCGCACCGAGGCCGAGCGCTGGGGCAAGCCCACGGCAGCCGTCCTGGGTGCCCTCATGGCCCAAGTCGACCTGGGTGCCGGCGCCATCGGCGGCAAGGACTCCATGAGCGGTTCGTTTGAGGACGAGACCGGCGAGCTCAACGTTCCGCCGACCCTGATCAGCTTCTCCGTCGCCGTGGGCAAGGCCGCCCGCGCCGTCTCGCCCGAGTTCAAGGGCCTCACGCACCGCGTCGTCCGCATCGCCCCCGCTACCTATGGCGAGGACTACCGTCCCGACGCCCAGCAGCTGCTCGCCGCGTTTGACGCCGTCGAGGCGCTCACCGCCAACGGCAACGCCCTGGCCATCTCCACGCCCGGCTACGGCTGCGGCGCCGAGAGCCTCTTTAAGATGTGCGTCGGTAACCAGATCGGTATCGAGCTTGCCGAGGATGTAGACGTGGAGAGCCTCTTCACCCCGCTCTACGGCAGCTTTATCGTCGAGCTCGCCGAGGATGCCGAGCTACCCGAGGTCGCCGACGGCGTTGTCGTCGAGTCCCTGGGCACCACCGTCGAGGGCTATGTCATCGACACCGGCTCCGAGGTCATCGAGCTCGCCGAGCTCCAGGAGGCCTGGGAGAGCGGCATCGAGGGCGTCTTCGCCTACCGCAGCGCCGGCGAGACCCCCGAGGTCGAGACCATCGACTTCCGCGCCAAGGATATCCACGTGTACGGCGGCGCCAAGATCGCCCGTCCGCGCGTGATCATCCCCGTGTTCCCCGGCAACAACTGCGAGTACGACAGCGCCCGCGCCTTCCGTGCCGCCGGTGCCGAGGCCGACACCTTCGTGATCAACAACCTCACGCCCGAGGCCGTCGCCGAGAGCACCCACGAGCTTGCCCGCCGCATCCGTGCAAGCCAGATCGTTATGATCCCCGGCGGTTTTTCGGGCGGCGACGAGCCCGACGGCTCCGCCAAGTTCATCACGGCGTTCTTCCGCGCTCCCGAGGTCACCGAGGCAGTCCGCGACCTGCTCAAGGCCCGCGATGGCCTGATGCTGGGCATCTGCAACGGCTTCCAGGCCCTGATCAAGCTCGGCCTGGTGCCCTACGGCGACATCGTCGACGCCACGCCCGATGCACCCACGTTGACGTTCAACACCATCGGTCGCCATCAGAGCCGCCTGGTGCGCACCCGCATCTCGTCCAACCTGTCTCCATGGCTGTCGCAGTGCAGCTTGGACGACCCCTACACCGTCGCCATCAGCCACGGCGAGGGCCGCTTTGTCGCCAATGACGAAGTGCTCGCCCAGCTGATCGCCAACGGCCAGGTCGCCACGCAGTACGTGGGCGAGAACGGCAAGCCCAGCATGGACCTTTCCGTCAACCCCAACGGCTCCGCACTCGCCATCGAGGGCATCACGAGCCCCGACGGCCGCGTCCTGGGCAAGATGGGCCATGCCGAGCGTCGCGGCGACAACCTGTACCGCAACGTGCCCGAGCATGTCCCCGGCGATAAGTTCATGCCGATCTTTGAGAGCGGCGTGGCCTACTTCGCTTAAACCTTTCCCATCGGGTACAATCCCTCCGGGTAACAACACCCGCCACCGGCACATCCGGTGGCGGGTTCTTTTTTGCTTCGCGCATGTAGGAAGGACATCATGGAAAGCCGCAAGCCGTATCTCGCCACCCTGCCCGGACTCATCCTGGGCTGCCTCGTCTGCTGTGCACTCTGGGGATCGGCCTTTCCCTGCATCAAGATCGGTTACGCACTCTTTGGTATCCCAGCGCACGATAGCGCCTCGCAGCTGCTCTTTGCGGGCTTGCGCTTCACGCTTGCCGGCGCCCTGGTTATCGTTGGGATGAGTGCGGCCCAACGCCGCCCCCTCATTCCGCAGGCTCGCGACATCAAGCCCATCTTTGTCTTGTCGCTCTTCCAGACTATCGGGCAGTACTTCTTTTTCTATCTGGGCCTCTCGCGCGCCAGCGCCATGTCGAGTTCCATCATCGAGGCCAGCGCCAACTTCCTCGCAATCCTCTTTGCCGCCCTGGCGTTTCGCACCGAGAAGCTCAATACGGCCAAGGTGCTTGGCTGTGCGCTGGGCTTTGCCGGCGTCGCTCTCGTCAACCTTTCGGGCGCGGATGGCACCTTTGGCTTCAGGCTCGATGGCGAGGGCTTTATCCTAGCCTCCACCGTCGCGGGTGCCCTTTCGACCTGCCTGATCGGTATCTTCTCGCGTGAGCACGACGGCGTCTTGCTTGCCGGGTGGCAGTTCTTGGTCGGCGGCCTGGTCCTCACCGCCATCGGCTTTTTGATGGGTGGCGCGCTCTCCCCCACGGCGATTGCCCCCGCCATCGCGCTCATCATCTACATGGCGCTTATCTCCGCGGTCGCCTACTCGCTGTGGTCGCGCCTGCTTGCCGTCAACCCCGTCAGCCGCGTCTCGGTCTTTGGGTTTATGAACCCCGTCTTTGGCGTGCTGCTGAGCGCGCTGCTACTCGGCGAGGGCGCTGGCACGAGCCCCGTTACCGTCATCGTTGCCCTGCTGTTGGTCTGCAGCGGCATCATCATCGTCAACAGGCCCAAAAAGGCCTAACGAGCTGCCCTTATTTAGCAGAAGGGATTCACATACTTTAGCTTAATGGAGTACATCGGTGAGCCGAGGGGCGCCACGCACGCCAGCGTGCGCCCTTTTCCTAGCGTATCTGAACGCCGGCCTTCTTTTTCTCGGCCTTGACGCGGTAGAGCTCCGCGTCGGCAGCGCGAAGCAAGTCTTGCAAGGTATCGACGCCGTCACCGACCCGTGCGTAGCCGATGGACATCCGCAACAGATACGGCACCTCGGCGCGCGCGAGCTCGTCGTTGATTGCCGCGCACAGACGTATGATGTCCTGTTCCGCTGCCGCCTTTTGAAGGACTACGAACTCATCGCCGCCATAACGTGCGATAAAGCTGCCAGACGCCGTGCAGACCTTTTTGAGCGCAGCAGATAAGACCTGAAGAGCATGATCACCCTCCACATGTCCATAGCGATCGTTAATCTGCTTAAAGCCGTCAGCGTCCACCATGAGAAGATACACATCGTCCGTATGACCAACATTTGAGAAGAGCGACAGCATATAGGTCTCAAAACGGTTGCGATTGTTGAGGCCAGTCAACGGGTCGGTCGAGATGAGCTGCTCCTGGCAGATGATATAGAGCAGCAACATGCTAATCATTATGCCGACACAAAGGCCAGGCACCGAGTATACGATCTGAAAGGTACCGCCCACCAGGGCCGGAATGGCGAAAAATGCTAAGGTTCGATAGATAGCCTTCGTCTGCAGGCTCTCGACCCTGCGAGATTGCACAAACGCATGCAGGGACGTATGTATAACGTAACAGTAGCTGACAATGGGCTGGATCATATAGGCAAAGCCGCGACGATACACGCCCTGCGAATCGATATAGAACAGGGCGTGCGTCCAGTAACTGGTAAAAGCCAGCACGACCACCAGAGCCGTAGGCAACGTTACAAGCACCACCCTATAGCGCGAGGTCACAAGGTGAGAACCCTGCATCGTCTCGGAATAGATAAACCAAATGAGACACGCGATGGCGAAGAGCGAAAACGAAACCGCGTTGGAAATCCAGTTGGCTGCAATGCCCAACGTGCCGTCCACACCATCCGAAAGCGTCCAGATCATATCGAAGAAAATGTAGGCAGCAGACGTGTAGCCCAGCATGCTAAACAAAAGCTGCTGGGTGCTCGAGAACAGGGAGCGACGGCTTCGTACGGCAAGCCCGATAAGAACAATCATGCATAGCAGGAATATCTCAATCTTGAGTGCCTTAACCACTAGACGCCCTCCCTTCAATATCCAAGTGGTCAGAATCGCCCGATTCGTGTCTGGGCAATAAACGCCCCTTTCTCCGCAGGGGTAAGGGGAATAATAGCAGAGCGCCCGAACGTCACTGCAAGACAGCTCTCGTTCGGGCGCTCAAACGGCGCGAGTTGCACGCCGGAATCATTGATGGGTATCGATTGCTACTCGCCATCGATGTCGGCCGCGACAGCCTCCTCGATGGCCTCGACACCGGCAGGCGACAGGTCTTCCTTGCTCTGGCAGAACTTCTTATCGACCCAGCCGGTCAGAATCGGGGCCATGATTGCCGTGATGATGACGGCAGTGGCGATCTGCGCATACGCGGTGGGCGCAAGCTCGGCATAGCGCGGAGCGACCTCGGCGAGGGCGACCGGCGTGGTCATGGCCGTGCCGGCAATGGTGGAACATGCCACAGCCGCCTTACCATTGCCGCCACACAGGCGCTCGAAGGCAAAGGTAATGGGACCGACGATAAAGAGCGTGATGAGGCCCAGCAGGATGCCCGAAATGCCACCGGCGATGAAGCTCGAAAGGCTCATGGACGCACCGAGCTGAAAACCAATTACAGCGATCGCGGGATTGGCGCCGGGAACCAGCAGGTTCTTGATAAACGGGAACAAGTTGCCCAGGACCATGCCGATAACAAGCGGCAGGATGGATCCGATGATGGTGCCGACGGGGATGTTGGCGAGACCCGAAACACCAAGGATGATCATCGTGACGGCGGGGCCGGCCGTAAAGAACAGGATACCGACAGCGCCCTGCTCGGACTCATCGCCGAACTCGCCCATGATGCCCGTATAGAGCGCCATGTTGCAAAACGTAATGCCGCCGATGATGGAAACCGAGCTCAGGCCTAAAAAGTTATCGTTAAAGAAGTACGCGACGCCCAGACCCAGCGCGGCTGCCACTACAAGCTTAGGAATCAGCACGACGATGCCGGTCTTGATGGCGCCCGGCGTGGACTTAAAGCTGATGCCGGCGCCCACGAACAGCAAGATCGCGGCAACGATGGTGTTGGAGCCGCCGCGGCAGGCAGCCGTAAAGAAGCCGCCGACCTCAAAGACCTGCGGGCAGAAGGTATTGAGCAAAAGGCCGACGATCATCGGATAGATCATGATGTCGCCCGGGATACGCGGGACCTTGAATTTCTTTTGCTCGTTGGCGGTCGCTTCCTGTGCCATGAAACCCCCATTTCCGCTGACGCAGAACAAAAGCCCACGTCACGCTTTGCTACAGTAAAGTTTGACCATGGTACCAGAAGAAGCAGACCGCCTCGGTGAGAAATTCGATTCGTTAAGCTGGGACGATAACGCGTCCTGCTCCTATACGAGGCTCAAAACGATATAGAACACGATGCCCGAAACGCAGCACCACAACATCGACTTTGTCTTGATTGCCACCGCCACGACGCCGGTGGCCGCAATCCAGGGAACCAAGGCAGGCCAGAGTCCCGCGTCGAACGCGCCGGGGCTCACCAAGTCGTTGGCGACCAGCGCGGCAAAGGCAGCGGGCGGGATATAGCCCAGGGCCTCGGTAATGCGGGGCGACAGAGTCCGCCCGCGCAAGGCGAACGCCGGCGCGATGCGAAAGAACGCGATAGCAGCCCACGACGACAGCCACAGAACCAAGAACTCGTTAGCGGGCATCGCGGGCACCTCTTCCGTCAAATACAGCATCGCACGCCAGCGCAATGGCAATGCCGACCACGACGCTTGCCGGCACGGCAATATTCGCGAGGCCCAAGAACTTGCATACGGCGACGGACACCGCGCCCGAAACCGCCGCGACAACGTTACCGCGCGACAGCCGCTGCGAAAAGAGCAGGCAGATAAAGAGCGAGGTGCAGACAAAGGCTGCAATGGCGGTGGGAACATCGACAACGGCGCCGACGATGGCGCCCATCGTACACGAAACGCCCCATGTTGCGATGAGGATCACGTTGAGCACAAAGGACTCGCGCGGGCCCCAATCCTCCCCTTCAACCAACTTGGCAAGCGAGATGCCATACGCCTCCTCGGTAAGTGTCGCGGCAACAGCCAGCGTCTGACGCTTCGAGGCACCCCTCAGATGCGGTGCGATCGATGCCGAGTAAAGCGCAAAACGCGAGGAGATGGCGGCAACGCTCGCGACGATCGATGCTGCAGGCACACCCGCCAGCCACAGGTTGCAGATCATAAACTGGCCGCTGCCCGTCACAAACGTACTGCTTAGAGCAAAGACCATCCAGGGCTCCATTCCCGTCTGCCCCATGATCATTCCGCACGGCGCGCCTATTGCAACATAGGTAAGCATCACTGGCCAGACGGTTCTAACGATTTTGAGCACCATACGTTTCTCATCCTGACAAGGTCTCCGAGCCGCATGTAGCGACACGGCAGAATCATCATCCGGCAGCAACCGAGTTCACCTACAATTGCCACCGGATCGAAAGACACAACTTTTTAGGAAGTCATTATGACAGCTATCGATCGAGACCGGGCGCGCGCGGCCTTCAAAAGCTACACCGATGCCTACGACGCCACCAACCCACGCATCGCGCTCAAAATCGAGCATACGTACCACGTGGCCGAGGCATGCGATGCCGTAGCGCGCGAGCAGGGCTGGTCGTCAGAAGATATTGACCTGGCATGGCTTTGCGGCCTGCTACACGATATGGGCCGCTTTGAGCAGCTGCGACGCTGGGACACCTTTAAGGACGCCGAGAGCATGAGCCATGCGGCGTTGGGCATCGAGGTCCTCTTTGGCGAGAATCCCGCCGATGCACCCGCCGTAACGAGCATTCGCGACTTTATCGATGACCCGGCAGAAGATGAGCTCATCCGAGCGAGCATTGCCTATCACAGCGATTTCCGTCTACCCGCGCAGCTCGACGAGCGCACGCGGAGCTTCTGCGATATCGTGCGCGATGGCGACAAGATCGACATTATGCGCGCCATCGCCGACAGCACTGTCGACACTATCCTCAAGGTGGACGAGAAGACGTTTCTCGGCAGCCGTTTCTCGTCGCCGACACTTGCCGCCTTTGACGAGCACCGCTGCGTCGCACGCGATGAACGCGACGAGCCCGCAGACTACCTGGTGGGACTCATCTGCTTTATGTTTGAGCTCGTCTATCCAGCGAGCCGCGCGCTGGCGCGCGAACAGGGCGATATCTACCGCCTGCTCGACGCGCCTTTTGGCATCACGCGGCCCTTTACCGACCCCGCCACGCAGGCAACTTGGAGCCGCCTTAAGGACGAGATGCGCGACTGGCTGGCGCGCGCCTAGCGCTCAAGCTGAGCCAGCAGCTCCTCGACGACCTCGACGGCATCGCCGACAACCTTGTACTGGGCAGTACCAAAAATGGGGGCATCCGGGTCCTCGTTGATGGCGATAATGCACTCAGCCCCACCGATGCCGGCAAGATGCTGGATGGCGCCCGAAACACCGATACTCACGAGAAGCTTGGGCGAAACCGATACGCCCGTCTGGCCAATCTGATGGCGATACTCCAACCAGCCGGCCTCCACGACAGGTCGCGTGCAGCCAAGCTCGGCTCCCAGAGCCTCGGCGAGCCTTCGCATCAGCGGCAGATTTTTCTTGGAACCAATGCCGCGACCCACCACGACCAGGCGCTCGGCATCGGCGATCGAGGGCTGCTGTCCCCACTCCTCGGCGGGAATCGAGATCTCGACACGAGCCTTAGCATCATCCGCAAGTGATATCTGGGTGATCGTGCCGGAGCGGCCGTAGTCAAAGTCGGGCGCCATAAAGATACCGGAGCGCACCGTTGCCATCTGCGGACGGTGGTTGGGGCAAATGATGGTGGCCATCAAGTTGCCGCCAAACGCCGGACGCGTCTGTTGCAGCAGTCCCGTCTCTGTATCCATCGAAAGTACGGTGCAGTCAGCCGTAAGGCCCGTCTGCAAACGCACGGCAACGCCGGGTGCCAGTTCGCGACCAAAAGCGGTCGCACCGTATAGGATGGCCTCGGGTTTGCGTTCGGCTACCAAATCGCAGATCAAGCGGGCGTAGACCTCCGCATCGTTTTGGCGCAGGCGCTCGTCGCGACAGGCCAGGACTTCGTCGGCGCCCGCGCAAACCAGATGCTCCAGGTCCCCGAGCGAGCCCTCAGGGCTCATGCCGACCAGTGCCACCAGACGGCAGCCGCGAGCATCGGCAAGCTCGCGCCCCTTGCCCATAAGCTCATAGGCAACGGGAGTCACCGTATCGCGCTCGTCGGTCTGCGCGAATACCCAAATGTCTCGATATGCATCAAGGTCCACCGCACCAGCAGCCTCGTCACGCTCGATCGAGATAGCGTTGACAGGGCAGGCGTCGACACACCCACCGCATAGGATGCAGCCGTCGGTTACATGGGCGCATCGGCTGGGTCGCTCGCCTTCCACTACGATGCCGCCCGAGGCACAGGCGCGAACGCAGCGACCGCAGCCGATACAGGCTTCGCTATCGATAATCAGTCCGCCCATCTATGCCATCCCCTCGATAATCTTGGCAAGCTTTGCCGCCTGCTCGGACGCCGTCCCCTCAACGGTCTCGCACGTTTGGTCACGGTCGGGCACAAACGAGCGCACGACCTGTGTCGGCGACCCGGCAAGGCCGCAACGCGCGGGGTCGGCGTTCACGTCGGCGGCACTGACCACGCGCACGTCCGCCTCCTCCGCCGCGCGAATACCGGCAATACTCGGCATACGCAACTGGCCAATCTCCTTGGCAGTCGTCATCGCGCACGGCATCTCAAGGTACACCGTCTCCTCGCCGGCATCGCATCCGTGAACGAGCGCCAGCGAGTCACACGTCGTAAAGCCCGCGCTTTGCACGCAGCTCACGTCGGTCACGCAGGGAATCTCAAAGGCACCGGCAAGCTCGGGACCAATCTGGGCCGTATCGCCATCCACCGCCATCTTGCCGCAGATGAGCAGGTCGAAGTCCTCGTCGAGCGCCTCGATGCCGCACTTGAGGGCGTAGGTGGTCGCCAGGGTATCGGCACCTGCAAAGGCGCGATCGGTCAGCAGCAGCGCGTCGTCGGCACCGCGGGCGATGCAGTCGCGCAGCAGCGACTCGGTCGCGGGGATGCCCATCGACACCACCGTTACGCGCACGTCCATGCCAAAGCCGATAAAGTCGTCTTTCAGCGCCAGCGCGCATTCCAAAGCGCTCGCATCAAAGGGATTAATGACCGCCTGCTTGCCATCGCGCACGATGGTATTGGTCTTGGGGTCCATCTTGACCTCGGTGCTGCCCGGCACGGCCTTGACGCACACCACCATATGGAAATCGCTCATCTTCACGCGCCCCCTTTCTGGACAAGCTCATCCAAGAGCTTCTCCGAAAACAGGTTGCCGCGACCCAGCTGCCCGTCGGGATCGAGCTGGAGCTTGAGCCGCGCCGACTCGACCATGGCCTCGTGACCGTACATCGTCTCTAAGAAGCCCGCCTTGATCTTGCCGACGCCGTGCTCGGCAGAAACGGCACCGCCCATAGCCGTTACCTCCGCAGCCCACTGGGCAAACAGCTCGCCACCGCGACGGTAGTCCTGCGCATCGCGCGGCAGGATGTTCACATGCAGATGGTTGTTACCGATGTGCCCCCAGGCAGCAGATTCAAGCCCGCTTTCGGCCAGTGCGCGGCGATAGAGGACCACGACATCGGCAAGGCGTGCATTGGGCACCGACATGTCCGAACCCAGTTTGGTGATGGTGGGATCCGTGCGGCGACGCTCGTCGATAAGCATATTGACGCTCTCGGGGACCGCATGGCGGAAGAACCGCTGGCACTCGCGATCAACCTCGGTGCGCGCGACCCATGTCGCATCGTCGCGGCCACCCGCAAACTCGAGCACCCATCCCAGGTGGTACAGTTCCTCGGTCGCCTGGGCCTCGTCATCGCAGTCGAGCTCCACGTACACACAGACCTTGGCCTCTTTGTCGAGCGCCGGCAGCGAAGCAAACGCCGTCGACTGCTCGCGCTGGCGACGTAGAATATCCAGGGCGCCAGCGTCGAAGTACTCGATGGCAGCCGCATGGGACAGGACGGGACGCACGGAATCGGTAAAGGACACGGCCTTGTCTTCGCTATCGAAAAAGCAGCTCACACCCCAAACGACCGCAGGCGCCGCCTGCAGGGCAATCTCGAGCTCGGTGATAACGCCGAGCGTGCCGCAAGCACCGATAAAGAGGTCGATGGCGTCCATTTCGTCCGCAACGAAATAGCCTGAGGCATTTTTTGTCTTGGGCATGGTATAGCCGGGAAGATCGAGCTCGAGCGTACGGCCCACTGCCGTCACGAGCGACAGGTGGCGGCCCTGGGCAAAAGCCTCGCCGCGCTGAAGCTCAAGCAAATCGCCATCAGCCAGCGCGACGTGGAGTCCCGTGATATGTGGGCGCATGGGACCGTAGGCGTAGCTGCGGGCACCAGAGGCGTTACATGCCGCCATGCCGCCCAGACAGGCAGATGCCTCGGTGGGATCGGTGGGAAAGAACTGCTCGGGGGCCTCTTGGAACTCCTCGTAGGCCTCAAGCGATGCCTGGTCCCAACCAGCAGTCGGCAGCACCTTCTTGCTCAGCTGCTTGCGCAGCTCCGAGAGCACAACGCCCGGCTCCACGCGCAGCAAAAATTGGCCTTGTTCATCGCGGCGAAGGCCCAAGTAGCGATTCATACGGGAAGTATTGAGGATATGCCCGCCGTGGGGCACGGCACCGGCGGCAAGGCCGGTTCGGGCGCCCTGAACCGTTACCGGGACACGCTCGGCATGGAGCTTTCCCAAAATGGCACGGACCTCGTCTTCCGTTGTCGGAAACGAGATGCTCGAGGCCTCGCCCGATGCGCGAGACTCATCGCGACCATACTCTTCGAACTCGTCGGTGAAGGGTTTGATGGTTGCAGACACGCGAACTCCCCCTTTAGCTAACTACAGTGTTTGCAGGGAGATGTTACCGCATCGTTTCGTCGACGTGTTCGAGACCGTCTCCATAATTGGCGATTTTTACGTTCGTGCAATTCGGCGAGCGGCTTGATTTCCTCGGCAGACGATGCTTTTGACACATATGGCCCCGCCGTCGCCGACCGCGCGATTGTCGCTCGAAAAAAGTTGGAGTATTTTTTGCCGCCTTTTACCTGCGGAGATGCCAATCCGTCAAGCATTTGGTCAGAAATTGGTCAAGTAGCGGCTGATACCGTCGGCATCGACAGCCAAAACCGATAGAAGTTTTGGCCCCAGAAGCAGGGAGGTTCCCATGGCATATTACTGGCCCCAGTACGGCATCGCCATCGAAGTCGACGACGATCCCCATCTCCTACCTTTCGACGAAGAGGCATTCCCCGATACGACGGTCTACCACGTTACCACCGATGTGATCTGCGACCCCGAGTCGTTCTCGGCGCTCGCCCGCCACATCGCGCATATCCACGACATCGAGCTCCCTCCCGACTTCGAAGAACTCGTCTACTCGCGCCGTCTGATGCTTCACATGCTCTTTGGAGCGGACCCGTCCACCTTTGCACGCATCTATACCGCCAAGGATGCCGCATGAGCGCGAAGAAGCCGCCCCACTTTGCAGGCCCGGATCGTCGCAAGAAGCTCATCGTTGCCTGCTTGGCCATCGTCTGTGCCCTTGTCGCCGTAGGACTATACGCTTGGCAGTCGCAGCCCATACCCGAGGCGGGCGCTTCGGTTACGACGGCCGAGGGCAAAACGCGCCAGGAAATCCAAGATGAGCTCGACGCCATCGTCCGCGACAACATGATGACGATTTCGGTCGCGCCGGTCGCTCAGCTGCAGGAGGACGGCAAGCTGCGCGTCAACGTGCAAAACGTCCAAGACAATAAATTTCCCCAGCGATTCCGCGTCATCCAAAACGACGAGACCATGTACGAATCCGGTGTGGTCGAGACCGGCAAGACGATCGAGACGTGCCCCGCCGGCGACATCAAAGAAGGCGAAGCATACATCGAGATCCAGGCACTCGATGCCAAGACCCTCGACAGCCACGGCAATCCGACACGTGTCAAGGTACGGGTTGAGCAAGCCAAGAACTAGCTTTTCCGGCCGACGCGGCACCGCACGCAATTCACCAGCATTCGTCCAATCATCGCGGGGACGGCCCGCGGCGAATAGAAAGGAACGACCATGGACATCACCAGGAACATGAACGGAGCCAGAGCGCTCGCCGTGGGCGCAGGGCTCGCGCTCGCGCTCGCAATGGGCGCCGCCCCGACGCCAGCTATGGCAGCCGGGCGCGTTGGAACCACGAAGGTAATGGTCAGGACCGAGATCGACAACGTTGAGTTCAAAGTTCCGACGGTTATTCCCTTCGTCGCCAAGGCCGACGGCACGCTTCAGGGCCCCTCAGAAGACGCGACCACCATCGACAATCATTCGGCCTACGGCATCCATGTCACCAACATGAAGATCGACGCCATGAACACCTGGACCATTGCCGCCGACGCCAAGGCCGGAACCGCGCAGAACTCCATCGACTTTAAGGTCGGCCCCGACGGCGCGCTCCAGAACGCCAGCGCCGCAATGCAGGGAACGGGCCTCGATCTTTCCAAGAATGCAGCCTTCGACATGGGCTACCAGGGCATTGCCGGTGGCACGGACAAAATTAAGCTCAAGACAAGCGGAAACGTCGCCCGCGTCACGCGCGACATCTTCCGCGTAACCGGCGAAGGCGATCAGGTTGCAACGATCACCTGGACGGTCGAGCCCGGTGCGCACACGGCATAAGGCCGTCGCCCTGGCCGCCGCCGTCAGCATCCTAGCGTTTGGGCCAGCCATGGCCTTTGCCCAGCAAGAACAGGCGCAGGCCGCCACGCAAGTGACGGTCGACCTCTCGGAGCTCGACCGCAGCGACCGCGAGGAACCGTTGGCGCAGACAGGCGACAAACGATGGCTCTTGGCAGCAGGCGCCGCAGCAGCAGGCGCGGGAACCGCCGGCCTCGGTCTGCACATCAAACACAGCCAGAAACAAAACATGAACAGGCCGCACTAAATTAGCTAAGGAGACCCCATGGCATCGAAGAACCTTTTGCCCGTCGTCGCACTCTGCGGCGCGCTCGCAACCGGAACGCCTGTCGCCGCTTGGGCGACTCCTGTCATGGCAGACTCCTTACCAGCGGCCCTAAGCTCCGCACCAAATCCGTCGAGCGCCATTGCGTGCAAGCGTTTTTCGATCGCACAGGCCGCAATCTCAACCTCGGGATGCCTTCGTCGTAATACGGACGGCTCGATAGTCGTGGATATCAATCGTTCGAACAAGGCAAACGGCTCCCAGGCGGGGTGCGCCGTCTGCACGTGGCGCTCGGTTGTGCTCGATGCAGATGGCGATCCATGCAATTTAGAGCTGCGCATCGACATCGCTTCGGTCGATGACTCGGCGAACGGAGCGAAGGTCGCCTTCGACGGTACGTTTTTTGAGAAAGGAGGCGGTATATGTCTGGGCTGCGCCGCCGCGAATGCAGACGACACGCAGCCCACCCTCTCATTCACGGCATCGTTGCGGCTGACCAAAGCCGGTACCGATGCCATCGCGGCGGGAGAAGCGTCCCTGCTGTTCTTCGCCGTCAGTACCAAAGACACAGACGCTCATTTCGAGAAGCCAGCCGGATCACTCAGCCTTACACGAGGGATAGAGGCAGGCCCTATTGAAATCGATGCCCGCGCGCAAAGCAGGCAACGCATTCTTGCCGACCCGGCGCTTCTCGAAATGGAGTGGAACGGATCCGGAGCCATCGGAATTCTCCCCTCCGCGTTTGACGCCAAGACGCTCCCCCCAAACGACGAACCCATCAACGCAACCATACAAGAAGAGAGCGCGGACAAAGAAGCAGGTGCGGGCGACACGCCGTCGCCGACAAACAGCGTCCCAGCTTCTTTCGAAGCACCAAATGAGCCCGCTACCGGTCCAAACGATCCCGAGCTCGCGGACAGTCTGGGGCTTGCTGATCCTCAGGAGATCGATGAAGGTAACTGCTGCGTGCTTGCCGCGCTCGACCACACGGAGGTCATCGACGCTGCGAACATCGAAGTTGCCGCCGCCAATCAGCCCGTCCGCAAGTCGGCTATCATCGCATTTCCCGAATCCATCGAAGTCGTCTTTTTGCCATCGGGCGAGGTCGTGGCCCCAACACTGCTCACCTTGTTGGGCGCCAAGAATACTCGAAACGAAATTAAAAAGGTCACGGTTGTCGACCCTGCAACCACCGCCAAGCTGCGTCTATACGCCGTTGCTCCAGACGGAGGCAAGACCTTGGAATTCGATGGTGACACACTCCTAGCCTGGCGACGTCTGGACATTATGCAAGACGTCTCGTATCAGATCGAACTCGAAGGGTTTGATCGTGCCCGCGATGCCAATATCATCGCCGCGGCTATTGAATCCCCGCAGCGGCTTATGACACTGCGCTTTGAATACTATCCCTATGTCCCGACAACCACCTGAGGCTTAAATGCTGCACATCATTCCTAACACCACTTATATAACGTATTAGATGAGTCGCGATGTGCCTCGCATTTCGTTCTGCTACGATTGCCACGTTGGCATCAATACAGGAGGGCTCATGCCGGGCTTGGGAACAATCATCAACGTTGTGCTTTTAGTTGCGGGCGGTCTTTTGGGATTAGCGGGCGGCCGCTTCATCACACCGCGCATCCAAGACACGCTCATGAAAGCATCGGGGCTGTGCGTCCTGTTTATCGGCCTTGGCGGCACCATGCAAAAGATGCTCGTCATCGACGGCGATGCCCTCTCGACCACCGGCACCACCATGCTCATTGTCTCGTTTGCCCTGGGTTCGCTCATCGGCGAAGCCGTCAATCTGGAAGCGGCAATCGAGAACCTCGGTGAATGGCTCAAGCGAAAAACCGGCAGCGAGGGTGACAACGAGTTCACCAACGCCTTTGTCTCGACATCGCTCACGGTGTGCATCGGCGCCATGGCCATCGTGGGCTCGATTCAGGACGGTCTGCTCGGCGACTGGTCCACGCTCGCTCTCAAGGGCGCACTGGACTGCATCATCGTTTGCACCATGACGGCCTCGCTCGGACGCGGCTGCATCTTCTCGGCCCTGCCCGTCGCCGTGTTCCAGGGAACGATTACGCTGTTTGCCGGCGCGCTCTCCCCCATCATGACCACCGCCGCCCTCGACAGCCTATCGCTCGTGGGCTCTATGCTCATCTTCTGCGTCGGCGTCAATCTCATCCGTCCCCAGACCTTCCGCACGGCCAATATGCTCCCCTCCGTTGTCATAGCCGTCATCTACGCCCTCCTGTTCTAAATCTATCTACATAGCGGTATCTCGAACACCTGTTTGATGCTGTGATATGATATGAGGTCACCGAAGCTGCGTTAGGAGAGGAGAAGCGGTGGCCGACCAGGACATCAAAATGCTCATCGAGCGCATTATGGCCGAGGCTCGGACCCATCAGTCCGCCCGTTTCTCAAACGAAATCTACGCAGACGAGCCGATTCTCAAAACCGGCCGACAGATGCAGAATTTCCTCCCCGACCAGTACCGCAAAATGCGCGAGATATCGCGCTGGCAGGATGACCCCAAGGGCGGTGCGGGCCGCTGGCTTTCGGAAGCCGAGCTTTTTTACCGCCAGGGCCTCCTGATGGCCGACTTTGAGGACGACTGTCCCTACAACGGCACCTTTAAGTCGTACTTTCCCACCTACAACGCCATGAGCGACCGGCAGCTGCGAGGCTACTTTACCTGGCGTGCCCAAGTGCGCCGCGGAACCGTCGAGGAAACGTCTACGTCCTTTGCCTTCCTGTATCTCTATGAGCTGATCTGCGGCATTGGCGTTGATGACTCGCTCGATGGTTTTAACAAGATCAAGGCTTTTTGGGATGTCTATCGTGCCTTCGAGCCCGGCATCGACCGGTTTGCACGCGTGTGGCTGCAAGATTACGCCGTTTTCCACGGGCTCGACCCCAAGCTGCTTCGCGACTCTAAAACCGTCATGTTCGATAACGCCCTTATCGAGCTGCGGCGCGCGGCTCGAGACCTTGTACCAGCACAGGCACCGTCCGGCCAGACCCCTAAGCGTCGCAAAACCTCCGAGCCCACGCTCCCCCTTCCGCCCGACGAGGCGCGCGAGGAGCGGCTCATGGCCGCCATCAACGCCCTCTCCACGTATAACCTCAATAACTCAAGACTCGCTCGCAGCAACCATCGCGACCTACGCCACGTGGCATGTGCCGTGTATGTCCGTATGGCGCGTTACTATGACACGCACCGAAAGACCGGCATCGTGGCGAGTTTATTTGGGGAGGAGACGGCCATGCCCTACACCATGTTTGCCTCGGCCGTATTCTTTGCGCCCGAGCGCCACGAGGACTGCGAATACCGCCTGGATCCTATCCATATCTACCGTTGCCAAAACGGCTTTTGGGAATGCATGCGTATCCACGGTAGTAGGCAAAAGAGCAGCAAGCTCGGTGAAATGATGCGCGCCTGCGACCAACGCCTGCGCCTGGCGCTGGACCCCGCCCATCCCCTTAAGGAAGAAAAGGTCCCCAAATATCTGGCCAAGATTATCGATGACGAGATTGTGGCATGGCTTTCGTGGGACGCCGCACACCAGCCCGTCAAGATCGATATCGATCTGAGTCAGCTGGGGCACATTCGGAACGCCGCTGCGCAAACGCGCGAAGCGCTTTTGATCGACGAGGAACGCGAGGACGGCGCGTCCGCAGAAGCCGAGGCAGCGGACTCAGGGCAACCGGAAGCCGAGCCCGTAACCGACGCGATTGTCGAACCGGTCGTGACACCCATTCGGCAGGACTTGACCGACGAGCCGACCATATCCACCGAACAGTTTGGTGTCGTGGCACCGCTTCTCGCGCCGACGCCCGCGTTCGCAGCTGCTGCGCCCGCTGAAGCCACAAACGAACTCGCGCCCGCCGCAGATGCCTTCCTTCGCGCACTGCTCGAGCAAAACGCAGCGCAAGCGACATCGGCAGTGGCGCACTCGGGACAGAGCGAGGACATGCTCGTCGATAGCATCAACGAGGCGCTCTTTGACCTGGTGGGTGACACCGTAATTGAATTTAGCACGGCAGGGCCGCAGATTATCGAGGACTACAAAGCAGACGTGAGAGGATACCTAGACCATGAGTGATACCGCATCCGCAGCGCCCCGTGTACCCAAACGCGTCGCCGCCGTTATCCTTAACTCGCTCAAGGGCGGCGTGGTCCCGCGCATCGGCCTTCCTTACATCACCGTAGGGCGCGAGGTCGAGATCCGCGCCCTGCTTACCGATCTGAGTCTCATCGCCGATGGCGGCGCAAGCTTCCGTTTTTTAGTCGGTCGCTACGGCGCCGGCAAGAGCTTTTTGCTCCAGACCATCCGCACGCACGCCATGGGCGAGGGATTCGTCGTCGCTGATGCCGACCTGTCGCCCGAGCGCCGTCTGCAGGGCGGTCAGGGACAGGGCCTTGCCACCTACCGCGAGCTCATCCGCAATATATCGACCAAGACGCGCCCCGAGGGCGGTGCGCTCAACCTTATTCTTGATCGCTGGGTCGCCTCGTGCTCCGACGTCGACGAGTCGGTCGTCAATGCCCAACTGGCCCCGCTCGAGGAAATGGTCCACGGCTTCGACTTCGCCCGCATGCTCCGCCGCTATCGCATGGCTGTCTCGGAGGGTGACGAAGAAGCTATGAGTCGCGTGACCAAATGGATTCGCGGCGAGTACCGCACCAAGAGCGAGGCACGCGCTGAGCTGGACTCCTCGACCATCATCAGCGATGACGACTGGTACGACTACGTTAAGCTCATTGCACGCTTTTTGGTCTGCAGCGGATACAAGGGCATGCTGGTGCTCATCGACGAACTCGTGAATCTGTACAAGATTCCCAACGCGATCACGCGCCAATACAACTACGAGAAGATCCTGACTATGTACAACGACACGCTCCAGGGCAAGGCGCAGTACCTGGGCATGATCATGGGCGGCACTCCAACCTCTATCGAAGACCGCCGCCGAGGCGTGTTCTCCTACGAGGCCCTGCGCAGCCGACTCGCTCAGGGCCGCTTTGCGCGCGAGGACCTTAAGGACATGCTCGCGCCCATCATCCGCCTGCAGCCACTCACCTATGAGGAGTTGCTGGTGCTGATCGAAAAACTCATGCAAATTCACGCCGGCTACTTTGGCTGGACGCCCACGCTTACCGAGAACGACTTGGTGGACTTCCTCAAGATCGAGTTCGGTCGTGTGGGAGCCGACACGCATCTGACGCCGCGTGAAGTCATTCGTGACTTTATCGAACTGCTCGATATCCTGTGTCAGAACCCCGATGCAAATGTGGCGGAGCTGCTGCAAAGCGTTGGTGGCGACGCGCTGGCGCCGGCAGCCGCAACAGGCGACACCGGCACCGCAGACGGCGACCGTAACTTCGCCGAATTCACCATCTAGCCTGCCAAAAAGGGACAGGTTTATTTTGGTAGGTTCTATCTGGGCAAACGTTGAGGCAGTAATGCAGCAAGCCGTTGCCAGCCGCGTTGAGAGATTCGTTTTTGAGAGGAGGCCCCGTGAACGCCTTTGACCGCTACGCCCCGTTTATCCAAGACTTCATCTACTCCCACGATTGGGAGAGCTTGCGCTCTATCCAGGTTGCGGCGGCAGATGCCATCTTTAACACGCAGGACAATGTGCTCCTGACGGCATCCACGGCTTCCGGCAAAACCGAGGCAGCCTTTTTTCCCATCCTGACCGAGTTTTGGGAGAACCCGCCCGCAAGCGTGGGTGCCCTCTACATTGGCCCCCTCAAGGCGCTCATCAATGACCAATTCGTCCGCCTCAACGACCTGTGCGAAGAAGCCAATATCCCTGTCTGGCACTGGCATGGCGATGTCTCGCAGTCGCACAAGGCTAAGCTCATCAAAAAACCGAGCGGCATCTTGCAGATTACGCCCGAGTCACTCGAAGCGCTCTTAATCCATAAGCACATGGCGATCCCGCGCATGTTTTGCGACCTGCGCTATGTGGTCATCGACGAGGTCCATTCGCTCATGCGCGGCGACCGTGGCGGGCAGACGCTCTGCCTTATCGAGCGACTCTCGCGCATGGCAGGCGTGCAGCCCCGCCGCATTGGCCTTTCGGCCACCATCGGCGACCCCGAGCGCACGGGTGCCTTTCTCTCACAGGGAACGGGACGCGACTGCGTTATCCCCCGTTTTGAGGAACCGCGTCGCGTGTGGCGTATCTCCATGGAGCACTTCTACAACTCGGGTCCCCAGGCACAGCAGCGAGGATTCGAGAGCATGGGTCCTCAAGAGGCCGAAGTGCTTGCATGCGAGCGCATTGAGGCAGCGGCACCCGCGGCACTGCCCGCCGGCGCCCAAGACATGCGTCACAGCGGACAGCTCACACAAGAGGAGCGCCGTCAACGTCGTGAGCGGGCACGGGGCAAGGCCGCTCCCAAAGACCGTCGCACTTCCTCGGCCCCCGAGGGCGAAGTCGACATCCCCCGGGCCACCGAGCAGACGCTCCTCAACCCCACCGACACCGCACCCGACAACGCCGACCCCGGTATGGGCTATATCTTTGAGCATACGCGCAGCCGCAAGTGCCTGGTCTTTGCCAACTCGCGCGAGGAGGCAGAGGCCGTGTGCTCCATGCTGCGCAGCTACTGCGAAAGTCGACACGAGCCCGACCGTTTTCTCATCCACCATGGCAATCTTTCGGCATCACTACGCGAGACGGCCGAAGAACTCATGCGCGATGAAGAGCAGGCACAGACAACCGTCACCACCTCTACGCTGGAACTCGGTATCGATATCGGCCGTCTGGAGCGTGCGTTTCAGATCGACGCGCCGTTTACCGTCAGCTCTTTTTTGCAGCGAATGGGCCGCACGGGGCGCCGCGATCTTCCGCCCGAGATGTGGTTCGTCATGCGCGAGGAAGAGCCCGAGCCGCGCACGATGATGCCCGAAACCATTCCCTGGAAGCTCCTGCAGGGTATCGCGCTCGTACAACTCTATCGCGAGGAAAAGTGGGTCGAGCCGCCCGAGCTCGATCGACTCCCCTACAGTCTGCTCTATCACCAGACTATGTCGACCCTCGCCAGCACCGGCGAGCTCACGCCGGCCGAACTTGCCCAGCGCGTGCTCACGCTCAGCTATTTCCACCGTGTCTCGGCAGACGATTACCGTGTGCTGCTACGTCACCTCATTAAGATCGACCATATCCAGGTCACCGAAGGTGGCGGGCTCATCGTGGGCCTCGCGGGGGAGCGCATCATTAACAACTTTAAGTTCTACGCCGTGTTCCAGGAAAACGAGGAGTTCACCGTTCGCAGCGAGTCGGCCGAGTTGGGCACGATCGTCAATCCCCCACCGCCCGGCGAGCGCATCGCCATCGCCGGACACTGCTGGATTGTCGAGGAAGTTGACTGGAAGCGTCATACCGTCTTTGCCACGCAGGTCAAAGGCCGTGTGCCGGCCTACTTTGGCGACTGTCCCGGTGACATCAACACGCACGTACTCGAGCGCATGCGCAAGGCGCTCAACGAGCACGCAACATATCCGTACCTCATGGGTAACGCACGGGCCCGCTTAGCGCAGGCTCGTCATACGGCCAAGCTTTCGGGTGCGGGAACTAAACCGCTCATCAACCTGGGCGGCGATACCTGGGTGCTCTTCCCCTGGCTGGGCAGCTACGCCTTTTTGGCGCTCGAGCGCATGCTCAAGATTAAGTGTGCCGCTGAACTGGGCCTTCGCGGACTCGACCCGTCACGTCCGTACTTTATGCAGTTTAAGATGAAGGCCGACGAGGAGACGTTCTTTGAGGTGCTCGCCGCCGAGGCCGAGAAGGACTTCGATCCCATCGAGCTCGTCTATCCCGGCGAGGTGCCTTACTTTGATCGTTACGATGAGTTCGTTCCCGAAGAGCTCGTGCGCAAGGGCTTTGCCGAAGGCGTGCTCGACATCGAGGGTATGAAGCAGCGCGTCCTCAGCTGGCGCGACCACGCCTAAGACCAGTCTTTTTGGGACGGAGAGACTTACTTGTCGTGAAGGACGGTGCCGAGGAAGTCGGTGTCGAAGGGCACGGCTTCGGCAAAGGCATAGTCGCCGTCGCTGGCAATGAGCAGGTAGTTTTCCTCGCCGCCGAACTCCGCGTCGCCGCAGGGAATCACCCAAGCGTGGTCGAACACCTCGAACGCCGTGGCGGCGCAATCGCGCAGGAACGACACATCGCTCCCCTCGTTCGTGCTCACGATATTGGCAACGTAGATGCCGCCCGGGTTCAAGCTGCCCCGCACTAGACGCAACGCCTCGACCGTCGCCAGCTCGCGCACGGGCTCGGCACCGCCAAAGCAATCGCTCACGACCACGTCGTAGCGGCGATGCCCCACACTCGTCACGCCCAGATACGATCGCGCCTCGGCGGTAATCACCCGCAGGCGATCACCAACCGTGCGCTCCAGCTCGTCTAGGTAGAACCAGCGGCGCGCCAGGCGCGTAATCTCTCCGTCATACTCGATGACGTCCATGCGCAAGCCCTCGTGCGACATCAGAGCGAACTTAGGATAGGCAAACCCGCCGCCGCCCAGCATGAGCATACGGTCGATACCATGCCCGTAAGCATCACGCATTGCGTCTTCGGCCTCGAACACATCGTCAAATGCGCGATAGTACGCAAAGACGGGCTCCGCCCAACGCTCGCCAACGTAGCTTGCGCTTTGGTAGACGCCGCCTTGCACCAACACGCGAATCTCATCGCCGCCCTCATCGTGCACGCGTTTCACACGCGCCAGCCCATTGCGGGTTCGCGCGACCTGCAGGCAGGCAGCACGAACAGCGACAGCGGCCGCACCAAGCGCCGCGGCTCCCAGAGCAACGCCGGCAACGACGCCGGCAGAAACACTCGGCTTGTTCATCTAGAGCTCCTTTTGCAGATAAAGGCCATGGTCATAAAATCCAAGATGGCGATAGTACTCGCGTGTGCCAATCGCGCTAATCACGTTGATACGCGCATAACCCGCATCCCGGGCAATCTCGCACGCACGCTCTACGAGCAAACGCCCCAGCCCGTGATGCTGCGCCGCCTGGCCCTGGTCGCCCACGCGCGCCGCCATGCCATACACGTGCACCTCGCGAATCATCGCCTCGTCCGGCGACGTCGGCAAATCGTCCGCATGCGCGGCAACAAACGAATGGTCGGGCAGCGACAACCGCAAAAAGCCCGCGATCTTGCCCTGCGGCGTCACCCACTGCAAAAAGCGCTCGTAAGTCACTGGCGTCTCGTACGCCACTTCCTCATCAAGAGATAGCTCATCCAAGTCGGCGCCCGCCGTGCTGATCTCGCGATAGCGAATCTCACGCACTGTCGTACCGTCACCCTGAGCAGCCAGGCGGTTCTCAACGAGCTGGCGCAGGTTGGGCTTCTTGTTGCCCACCATGATGTCGTCGGAGCTAAAGTCGCGGATCATGCGACTGATGCGGCAGAACGCCGGCGTCACCACGATGTCGTCGACCAGCACATCGAGCAGCTCATCCTCGGTATAGGGGCGCCACTCGCCGCGCTCATAGCGGCCCACCAGACGCGAGCCCTCGATGAGCGCACACGGATAAACCTTGACCTCGTCGGGCATAAAGGCCCCTTCGGTCATAAAGCGCTCGTAGTCGCGCTTGTCCCCCTCGGGCGTGGCGCCCAGCAGGTTAAGCATAAAATGCGCGTGGATCTTAAAGCCAAACAGACGCGCAAGCGAAAACGCCCGCTCAATCTGCGCCACCGAAATGCGACGATCGTTGATATCGAGCAAATGCTGGTCGAGACTCTGGATACCCATCTGAATCTTGGTGCAGCCCAGGCGGCGGATAAGCGTGAGGGCCTGCGGCGTTACAGCATCGGGGCGCGTCTCGATAACGAGCCCTACCACGCGATGCTTCGCCGTCTCGTTGATGCGCTGCTGGCGCTCAAGCTCCTCCATCGTTGCCATCTGCCACTCGGCAACCTCGCCCCATGGCGTACCGGGGCCGTACAGGCGACGTACCGCGCGGTTGTAGCCGCCCACAGAAGCATCCACACGCCCCTGCTCGTCGGCAACGCCGGCAGCGAGCTCAGCCTCGTCTGTCGCAATGCCGGCAGCCCGATAGCGCTCGCGGCGCTCCGCCACCACCGGCGGCAGGGCATCGGCAGGCGCATCGTCGAGCAGGCGCCCCGCCTCGGCACGGCTGATGCCCGGACGCGCCAACATGGGGTTGGCCGCCACGCCGGCGACGGCATCGTCATTGAGCGCACGGAAGAGCTCCGATATAAACCATGTTTGATACCCTTCCGGATAGTCACTCCAGGTACCACCGAGCACAATGAGCTCGATCTTGTCGGTTGCATGCCCCATTTGCGAAAGCGCCGTCAAACGGGCGCTCACCTGCAGATACGGATCGAAGCAATTTTGCTCCGCACGGGCGCACGCCGGCTCGGCGTGCAGATAGCTTTTGGGCATGCGCAGATCGTTAGGGCAAAACAGGCAATCGCCCGAGCATGGCCAGGGCTTGGTGATGACGGTAATGGTCGCCACGCCCGAAGCCGTGCGACGAGGCTTCATCCTCAGCACCTGCAGCAGTTGACGTTCCAGCTCGGCATCGACATTCCACCCAGCCCAACGAGCCGGCTCCTCACGTTTAACCCGCTGGTAGAACGGCAGCAGGCGGCGCTTGGCCAAATCGCGTTTGTCGGCACCCTCACGGCGCGCCTCGGCATGTATCAGTTTGACGAGCGCTTTGTCATCCACGGTCTCGCCGCGACGCAGAGCCTCGAGTATGTTCAAGATAATCTGTTCCATGCCCCCATTGTAAAGGCAAAGGCGCCGGAGCCGATCTCGGCTTCGGCGCCTTCATCAAACAGCGCGTCTATATCTTCGCCTAGGTTTTCGTCTGCCTCAATACTCCGAATCAAACGACATGTCGCCCGAACCGACCTCAAAACGATACGTGGCAGACTTGTCACCGTTATCGAATTCAAGATTCAAAATGGTCTCGCCGTCGTAGCCAAGCGGAAGGAAATCGCTCTCGAAGTCGCCGCTACCCAAGGTGAGGCTCGCCTTAAAGCCCGTCGAGTTCGGAACCGTCATCTCCACATCGCCCGAGCCCACACTCACGTCCATCGACTTCATGGGGGCCGGGTAAAGCTCGAACGTCACATCGCCCGAACCGACCTCGGCATTCAGGGTATCGATCACGGTGCCCGTAAACTCAACGTCTCCCGAGTCCAGAGTCAGGTTGAGGTCATGACACGCAATGCCCGCGACCGTCAGATCACCCGATCCTACATTCGCTGTAATGCCCACCATGTTATCGGCAACTTTGCGCGGCAGTTCGACGGTAACCGTGCGGTCAATGGCGCGCTCGTCATCGCAATCGAACTGGCGAATCTTGAGCGTAGAGCCCTTGATTTCGGCCAGGTTCTGGGTTGCCGCATCGAAGGCAACGGTCCCCGTTGCCACGCGACCGCTTTCAATCACGCGCACTGGCCCGCCGGAGACGTGTTTGACCTCGACCGTGCCCGACGTCACGTCCAAGTCAAGCGATGTGAACGCGTCGGCATCAAACGTTTCGCTCGAAAGCTGTTGAGGCCGAGCGGAATAGTTACCGCTATTCAAGGAATCGTCCTCGTCAAACGCATCGTCCATACCAGACAAGCCGGATACAACATCGTTGAGATCCCACGGTCCATCAAAATGAATCAAAGTCCGCGAAGTGCCAAAGACAAGCCCGATGATGAGCACAAACGCTCCGATGCCAATGCCCAAGCGCCTCTTAGACTCATGCGAGAGCTTCATCATTCGTCACCCTCTTTGGCACATGGCTCAGCGGTGGCCGCGGTAGCCACGCCAGCATCAGGTTCCGCAGAAGTATCCTTCCCCTGGACCTTGATCGCCACCGACGCCGGGCCAACCTGAATATCCCCGCGCGCCCAATCGCCATCGAGCGCACGCGCCACCCAGTGATAGATGGGAATCGTAAAGAAGATCAGCGCGGCAAAGGGACCGGCACCAAACAGGAACATCAGCAAAAAGAACAGCAGCCAGCACACGGCCCAATACGGGAACGACTGGAACGGGCCCTTCACCGGAGTCGAGCCAACCGCGGTGCCACTCGTCGCCTGCGCCGTAGCGGCATTGGCGGCCTGCGCACTCCAGCTTGCCGCTTGTGCCGCCTTGGCCGCAGCATCACTCGCCTGCGTTGCCGCCTCGGTGGCGCGTGCCGCCGCCTCATGTGTGCGGGCGCGCTCTGCCGCCTCGGCCTCGCGCTGACGAGCGCGGTCCTCGTTCTCAAACTCGATATCGTCCTCGATCTCATCGCTCGGATTGAGGAGCTCGTCCAAACTCACGCCATAGAGCTTGGCGAGCGAGATCAGGTTCTCGGTATCGGGCGAGCTCTCCGCGCGCTCCCATTTACTGACCGCCTGGCGCGACAGTCCCAGCTTTCGTGCCAGCCCTTCTTGGCTAAAGCCCTTGCTGCGACGAAGGTCGGCGAGCCGCTGTGCAGTTTCTACATTCATGGTTCCTCCTATGTGATGCCAGCCGTGCCGCCGGACCGTTTTTGTTCTTAAGGCGCCTTGCACAGTTAAAAATCTATCCGCCACCGCCAAAAGCATGCCACCTATTCTAGTGAGATTTTTGACAACCGGCGGTTGCGGGCACATATGAGCTGCGGAAATGTGTCCAAACAAAGCAATGACCCACGGCTCGGTTGTCCCCGTTGCGGCGTTAACGGTAGTATGGTCGTACTGTTTATTCCGCACCGCCAACGGAGGGAGTCCCGCGCCGTGAACCGCGATTTCGCCTCATCGCTCATCCAGCTCAACAATACGTTCTATCGCGAGCACTCCGCCTCCTTCTCCGATACGCGCCAGGCCCCGTGGCCCGGCTGGGTGCGCACCATGGACATCGCACTCGAACAGCTCGACGTCGCCACCATCGAGCATCCCGTCCGCGTCTTCGATCTTGCCTGCGGCAATATGCGATTCGAGAACTTTGCCGCCGGCGGCGCACTCGCCGCCAAGGGCGTCAACGGCGCAAACCCCTCGGCAGATGCCAGTTGCCCGTTTGAGTTCTATGGTGTCGACTCGTGCCAAGATTTGGCCATCGATGCACATGGCCACGCCCTGCGCATTCCCAACCTGCACTTCCAGGAGCTCGACGTGCTCGACGCCCTCATGAAGCTCAACCCCGCCGAGACACACGACGTGCTTTTCGACGCCCCGCTCGCCGACATCTCGGTCTGTTTTGGCTTTATGCACCACGTGCCGTCATGCGAGTACCGCGTACGCGTGCTCGACGCCCTGGTGCGCCAGACGCGCCCGGGCGGCATCATCGCCATCAGCTTTTGGGAGTTTATGAACGACGAGCGCATGGCGCGCAAGGCCGTTCGGGCCGAAGCCCGCGCCGAGCTC
Organism: uncultured Collinsella sp.; assembly: GCA_900542555.1. GTDB lineage: Bacteria > Actinomycetota > Coriobacteriia > Coriobacteriales > Coriobacteriaceae > Collinsella. The sequence continues at coordinate 14,411 of UQNU01000002.1, read as the reverse complement.
ACCCCGCCGTTTGAGGGTTACGATTCCGCGCAGTTTGAAGCCGGCGACCACCTCATTGGCTGGCAAAACGACCGCCATGCCTATCGCTATTGCCATCACTTTGACGACCAGCAGATCACCGACCTGGTGCGCGGCGTCCGTACGTTCTACAAGAGCGGCGAGGTCCCCGTGCGCGAGCTTGAGCGCTTCCATGCCGACGGTCGCAGCGGCGAGCTCAACCGCTATGTGATTCTCAAGCGTCTGTAGGCACCGACGACTCGCCGCCGAGCCGCACCGCATCTTTCGGGCAAACTATGCCCACCCTTTTTCAACCCATTGACGGAACGCGCAGCTATGCGTTCCATACTTATGACCAAGGAGCCTCATGGGAGCCGTCCACGTTCGCACGCCTAAGAACTTTGTGCTCGAGGAGCGCCTGGAGCGCTACGCCGATGCGATCGAGACGAACCCCGAGGCTTATGCCGGAGATTGGCGCGAGGCTTGCGCGCCAGCTGGCAGCAAGCCCTTCGAACACCTTCACCTGGATCTTGGCTGTGGCAAGGGAACCTATCTGGTCGAGCGCGCCCACCGCGAGCCCGACACCCTCTTTATCGGCATGGACCAGGAGCCCATCTGCATCGCCTATGCCGCGCAGAAAATCTGCGAACAGGGACTATCCAACGCACTCGTCCTGCCCCGAGGCGCCGCATCGCTGCCACAGCTGTTTGCCGCAGGCGAGCTCGATGCCATCACCATTAACTTTCCCACGCCGCAGCCCAAGGCCAAGTACGCTAATAAACGACTCGTCCATGTCGACCATCTGATGCTCTACCGCCCGCTCTTTTCGGGCGGCGCCACCGTCACGTTGCGAACCGACAGCAAGCCATTGCGCGATTACGCCCTGGGACAGTTTGCCGCGGCAGGCTACGACACGCTTTGGGTAAGTGACGACGTCCGCCGCGACCATCCCGAGCATCCTGAGACCGAATATGAATGCCGCACGCGCGAGATGGGTGCCGTCGTCTATGGCATTTGCGCCACACCCGGCGCGCAGCCCAGCGATGAACAGCTCGCGGCGGGCCGCGCGCAGGAGCAGAGCCTCGCCTGCTACCTGCCCGACGATCTCGATGAGCTCACCTATGTGCCTCTAGGCATGGAAGAGGCCGTCGAGAACTTTAAAAACCGCGCCCGCAAGGGCAAGAAGCGCTTACCGCAAGAGTCCTAGGGGCTTCTTATGGTCGCGGCGTCGGCAAACAAGCGCAAATAGGCGCCAGCGAACGACCCTCAAGCCTAAGTGAGTAGACTTTTCTGCAATAGCCAAGCACAACCCGCATAGCGAAACATAAAACCGCAGGTAGAGCCCTTGTGCAAAAGCCATGTGCTCGAGATATCGCAAAAAAGTCTACTCACTTAGCTAACGACTACACCAAACGGCCGGGCAGAACGCCCATTTCCTGCATTTTCTCGCGCGCTGGCACCCCGCGCCGCCGCTACGCCATAATAGTTGGCAGACAAACGCGAGAGAAAGCAACCACATGGCACAGACCACGACAGATACTTCCGCCAGCACCGTTTCCGGCGCCGGCGCCGCCAGCTCGTTCTCGGGCGGCACGGGAACCGAAGCCGAGTTTGGCTCGCTCGGCGCGCTCTCCCCCGCCTGGTGGGAGCCCGAGGATGGTAGCGAGCCCGAGCCATGGCTCACGCCCGATCAGGCCTTCGAACGCTTCTTTGAATGGACAAGCGACCGCGGTATTGAGCTGTGGGACCACCAGGAAGAGGCCCTCATGGATCTAGCCGCCGGTGACCATGTCATTTTGGGAACACCGACCGGATCGGGCAAGTCGCTTGTCGCGCTAGGCATGCTCTTTATGGGCATGGCACAGGGCAAGCGCTGTTATTACACGGCCCCCATCAAGGCTCTGGTCAGCGAAAAGTTTTTCGACCTTGTGCAGGTGCTCGGCCGCGATAACGTCGGCATGATCACCGGCGACACGCATATCAACACCAAGGCGCCCGTCATCTGCTGCACGGCAGAAATCCTTGCCAACGATGCACTGCGCGAGGGCGAGGGCGCCGACGTGGGCTGCGTCGCCATGGACGAGTTCCACTATTTTGCCGACCCCGACCGCGGCTGGGCCTGGCAGGTGCCACTGCTCACCCTGCCTCACACGCAATTCATGCTCATGAGCGCCACGCTCGGCGATGTCACTGCCATCGCCGCCTCACTCGAGGAACACACCGGCGCTACCTGCGACTTGGTCGTCGATGCCCCACGCCCCGTGCCGCTGAGCTACGACTACGTGACGACCTCCCTCGAGGGCACCGTCGAGCTCGCGATGCGCGGCGGAGAGGCCCCGCTCTATATCGTGCACTTTAGCCAGGATGCCGCCCTTGCGACGGCACAGTCGCTCGCCAACTTTGGCATTGCCAGCAAGGAGCAGCGCGAGGCCATCAAGGAGGCGGCCAAGGGCACGAGCTTCTCGACGGCCTTCGGCAAGATCCTCAAGCGTTTGCTTGGCTGCGGCGTCGGCGTGCACCACGCCGGTATGCTGCCGCGTTATCGTCTGCTGGTCGAGCGTTTGGCGCAGCAGGGCCTGCTGCCCGTCATCTGCGGCACCGATACGCTCGGCGTCGGCATCAACGTACCCATCCACACCGTGGTGCTCACCGCGCTCACCAAGTTCGATGGCTACAAGATGCGTCGTCTGCGCGCCCGCGAGTTCCACCAGATCGCTGGTCGCGCCGGCCGCTCGGGCTTTGATACCGAGGGCATGGTGATTGCCGAGGCACCCGAGCACGAGATCGAGAACGCCAAGCTCATGGCCAAGGCGGGCGACGACCCCAAGAAGCTCCGCAAGATTAAAAAGAAGAAGGCCCCCGAGGGCTTTGTCAACTGGAACAAGCAGACCTTTGAGCGCCTGATCGAGACGCAGCCCGAAACGCTCAAGCCGCGCCTGCGCATCACACACTCCATGGTGATTAGCGTGGTCGAGCAGGGCGGCGACGCCCGCGCCCGCGTGCACGACCTCATCGAAACAAGCCTGCAGACCCCTGAGGAAAAGGCAAAGCTCGAGGTTCGTGCCGACGAGATCTTCGCCACGCTCATCGACTCCGGCGTCGTCGTGCGCACCGAGGTGCCGCCCGCACCCGACGCTCCAGCTGACGCCGCGCCGGACATCGACTATGCGCTAACGGTCGACCTGCCCGAGGATTTTGCGCTCGACCAGCCGCTCTCGCCGTTTTTGCTTGCCGCGCTGGAGCTGCTCGACCCCGAGAGTGAGACCTATACCATGGACCTCATCTCGATGGTCGAGGCTACGCTCGAGGACCCCAAGCAAGTATTGCGCGCACAGGAGCGCGCCGCGCGCGACCGCGCGATGGCCGAAATGAAGGCTGACGGCGTCGAGTATGAGGAGCGCTTGGAGCGCATTCAAGACGTCACGTACGAAAAGCCGCTCGAGGATTTGCTCGACACCGCCTTTGACAAGTACTGCCAGGAAGTGCCCTGGGCAAACGACTACCAGCTCTCTCCCAAGAGCGTCCTGCGCGATATGCTGGAAGGCGCGAGCGATTTTAAGGGCTACATTCAAAAGCTCGGCATCGCCCGCTCCGAGGGCATTCTGCTGCGCTACCTAGCCGAGGCCTACCGTTCGCTCGACCGCACCGTACCCATCGAGAAGCGCGATGAGCGCTTGCGTGACATCATTTCGTGGCTCGGCTTTGTGGTGCGCTCGGTCGACTCGAGCCTGGTGGACGAGTGGGAGAACGCCGGCAACCCCGCTGCACTCGACGCCGCACCGCCGCAGGGCATCGACGAGGTCGTTGCGGACCGTCGCGGCTGCACGCTGTTGGTGCGCAACGCGCTCTTCCGCCGCGTGACCCTTGCCGCCCGCGAGCACGTTCGCGATCTGGGCGAGCTCGACGAGGACTGGGGCATGAGCGAGGTCCGCTGGCAAAAGGCGCTCGATGCCTACCATGAGCAGCACGAGGAAATCCTCACCGACGGAAACGCCCGCAGCGCCGCGATGTTTTCCATCGACGAGTCCGACGAGAAGACCGCGCACGTATGGCACGTGCACCAGATCTTTGCCGACGAGGATGGCGACCACGATTTTGGCATCATGGGCGATGTCGATCTGGACGCCACGCAAGACGGCAGCGAGGTCATCTTCAAAAACTACCGCGTCGGCTTTATCGAGGACCTGCTCGAGGACTAGCCGAACATACTGGAACGAAACGAAGCGGGCCTCTGGCAATATAGCCAGCGGCCCCGCTTTTGCGCTATACGCTATGCCCTACTCGGCACCCTCGACCTCATACGAATCCGCCTCGGCTGGCTCATCGTTTGTCTCTGTCGCAGCCCCGCGCGCCTCGTCAAACGCGGCCTTCATGGTCTTGTTGCCCCACGTGAGCTTGCGAATGGTAAGATCGTCCGCCTTCTTGTTGGCTAGGCGCAGATTGTTCTCGGAGGACAGCAACGCCTCCTTGGTTTTCTGCAGGTGGCTAATCGTCTTGTCGATCTCATCAATCGCCGTTTGGAACTTGCGGCTCGCGATCTCGTAGTTGCGACCGAAATCATTCTTGAACTTCTCCATCTTGGCTTCGAAGTTCGTGACGTCGATATTCTGCTGTTTGTACTCCGCCAGCTCCTGCTTATAGCGCAGCGAACCCATGGCGGCGTTGCGAAGAAGCGTGATCATGGGAATGAAGAACTGTGGGCGGATCACGTACATCTTCTCGTAGCGATAGCTCACGTCCACGATGCCGGCGTTGTAAAGCTCGCTCTCGGGTTCGAGCAACGTGCAGAGCACCGCGTACTCGCAGCCTTTCTGGCGACGATCGTGATCGAGTTTCTTAAAGAAGTCCTCGTTTTTATGTTTGGTCGCGGTCTCGTCGTTCTCGTTTTTCATCTCGAACATAATCGAAATGACCTCGTTGCCGCTCGCGTCGCACTCGCGGAAGATAAAGTCGCCCTTGGTACCCTCGGACGCATCGTTATCTTTCTCGAAGTACGCGTTAGGAAACGCCGTCATGCGCAGACGGTTAAACTCGGTCTCGCAGTGCTGCTCGAGCGACTCGCCCACCATCTTGGTGGACAGGCGGACCTTCATGTCCTTAAGGCGCTCAATCTCTTCATCCTTGTAGCGAATCAGGTCATCGCTCGCGCGCTTGGCCTGCGCAAGCTCGAGCTCGTGTGCCGCCTTGGCTTGCTCCTCGCGAGAATCGCGCACCGCCAGCTCGCTCGTCAGCTTGGCACGTGCCTCATCGCGCTCTCGCTCCGCCGCGGCGACCGCCTCTGACAGGTTCATTTTTGCCATCAGTTCCTGCTCGCGCAGCTGGGCACGCAGGCCCTCGGCCTCTTGCTCGGACTGAGCCTTTGCGGCGGAAAACTTCTCTTGCACCTTCGCGCGATAGTCAGCAAGCGCGCGCTCGGCCTCGCTGCGAGCGGCATCGAGCTCGCGCTTCGACTCAGCCGCGGCAGCGGCAAGCGCCATCTCTTGGGCTTTATCCGCCGCGGAAAGCTTTGCCTGCAATTCGGCAATCTGCGCATCGCGTGTGGCTAAATCGTTTTGAACGGCATTACGCGCCGAAGCCTCGACGAGCTTGGCTTCGTCATCCTTGCGCTCCAGCTGCGCACGCAAATTGTCGATCTCACGCTGAAGCTCGGCGTTTTCATTTTGAGCATCGGCACGGGCCTCAACCGCCGCGCGCTGGCTTGCACTCTCGCGCTCTGCGGCAGCGCCCTCAAGCTTGGCACGCAGCTCGGCAAGCTCGGCATCGCGCTTGGCAACCTCTTGTGCCAACTTCTGAGCCGCAGCGTTCTTCTGCTCGACAAGCTGAGCATTGCGCTGAGACTCTGCCTCCTGCAATGCAGCCGTCGAACGCGAGCGCTCAAGCTCCAGCGCCTGCTCACCCTCACGCTGGACTGCCTTCACACGCTCATCCAGGTCGCGCGAGAACTCGGCATCGCGCACCTGCTTGACGATATCCGCATAGCCGGATGCATCGACCTTAAAAACTTCGCCGCAATGCGGGCACTTGATCTCGTTCATAGCAGCTCCTCGATGGACGCAAATATCAACCGGCTACACTCTACCGCGCCGCGCGGACAAAAAAGGCGCCGCCGCCATAATGGCAACGGCGCCAGAACCACCACAAAGGTGCCTGTCCCCTTTGTGGTGGCTCTGGCGCCCTATAACCCAAAGAAGCTAAGAATCTGATCGCGGCTTACGGGCTTGTAATCGTTGGCATCGAGACCGACATCGTAGCGAAAGATAGGGCGCTCGCGATCGCGGTTGCGTGCGTTGGCGCGGTCACCCCTGCTGTGGATATGCCCATGCAGCATAATGGCGCCACGTGCCTTGCCGTTCCAGCTGAGCATGGGGTAGTGGCTCATAACCAGACGATGGCCCTTGGCATAGCCGGGAGCAATCTCCAGGTAATCGCGCACGTCTTCCCAAATCTGCGGTACGTCGGAATCTTCCCAGTCGCCGTCATGGTTACCGCGGATGAGCGTCACGTTCTGGCATTCGATACGCTCGCGCAGGCGCACCGCCTCCGCCAGGGGCAAACGATAGGTAAAGTCACCCAGAATATAGAGGCGGTCGTCCGCAGCCACGCACTCATTGATGGCATCGATGACCTTGCGGTTCATCTCCTCGACCGAGTCAAACGGCCGGTCCATGTCGTGCAAGATATTCGTATCGCCCAGGTGCAGGTCGGCGGTAAACCACATCATCGTCTATGCCCTCATTTCGCAACGTGTTCAACTCGTGCTAAGTATACAGACGTAGCGATGCGGCGGTTATCCAAAGAGCCCGCCGAACAGTCCGCGGCGGCGCTTGTCTTGCTTTTTCGAAGCGTCGCCCTGAGTTTTCTTGTCCTGCCGCATCTTACGGTCCTGTTCCAGCTCATCGTCATCGAGTAGCACATCCCACTCAAACGGATCGTCTGCCAGATCGAACAGGTCATCGTCATCAAACATGGCAGCCTCCATTGCCGACTAGCGAGCATCCACCACGTAGAGCCCAACGCGCACCTGATGCCACGGGCTGCGCTCGGGGGCAACCTGTTGCACACGGGCCTCAAATACGTCCTCGTGGCCGTAATACATCATCAAGGACAGTGGGCCGACCTCGTTTCCCGGAACGTAGCCAAGTTTGGTCTTGCCATAGTAGATCGCAACTGCCTCGGGGTCATGGGGATTATCGCGCTCGGCACACAGCGTCAGCTTATCGCCCGCTTTAAGATCGCCCAAGACCAAGGCGCCATCGGCATACTGAAATCCTGCAATGTGAAATGACAGAAGAACACGCGAAGGCTCGTACATAGCAGCTCCTCTAACGGCCGGATAAACCGGTGTGTAACCTTATTGAGAAGTCTACGGTCCCGTGCGGACACAAATACATCCTGCCTGCGTCCTTCAATCGTTTGCCTCAACGCTTGCGCGACAGAACGCTTGCAGATAAGATAGGAACACGGATGGCACCCGTTGCCGCGGGTCTTGCCAACTCCGATACACGTTTTCATCGTGAGAAGTGGCCGTCTTCGCTTACGCGGGGGCGGCTATTTCATTCGGCCGATAAACAGACCGAGTTCGATAGCCGCAATCAACAACGCCAATAACGAAATAACATCGCTTACGTTCATACCAAATCCCTTCTAAAGGGAGTTGGCCCATCCGTGCTCCATAACAGTAGTCTAACGCAAAATGCAGGTAATAGGAACACTTGTTCGTATTACCTGCGCCCTTTTCTAATGCACAAACATGCGCACGAACTTGTGCTTCCAGCTTGCGTAGGGCGCATACCGAAACGGCACGTCCAGCCAAGTTGCCTTGTTCACGATACTCTTCTTGTGGCTAAACGTATCGAAGCTCTCGCGTCCATGGTACTGCCCCATACCGCTCGCGCCCATGCCGCCAAAGCCCATATGGCTCGTAGCCAAGTGCATGATCGTGTCGTTGACACAGCCACCGCCAAAGGGCACGTAGCGCACAAAGCGTTGCTGAACCGCACGATCCTGGCTAAAGATATACAGGGCCAGCGGCGTCGGACGATCCGTAATAAACGCTTCGGCCTCGTCTAGGCTCTCAAACGTCAGCACCGGCAAGATGGGACCGAAGATCTCCTCCTGCATCACGGCGTCAGCGGGGGCCACGCCGTCCAAAATTGTCGGCTCAATCTTGAGCGAAGCCTCGCGCGCGGCACCTCCAAGCACGACCTTATCGGGATCGATCAGCCCGCGCGCACGCGCAAAATGCTTGGCGTTGACGATATGTCCGTAATCCTCATTGTCGAGTGGATGTTCGCCAAACATGCGACGGACCTCCTCCTTGATGAGGCCCAGCAGCTCGTCGTGCACGCGCGTATCGACCAGCAGGTAGTCGGGCGCCACGCAGGTCTGCCCCACGTTGAGCCATTTACCAAAGGCGATGCGCCGTGCCGCGACCTTCAAGTTTGCCGTCGCATCCACGATGCAGGGACTCTTTCCGCCCAGCTCAAGCGTCACGGGCGTAAGGTTTTTACTTGCGCGCTCCATGACGAGCTTGCCAACCGGAACGCTACCGGTAAAGAAGATCTTGTCCCAGTGCTCATCGAGCAGCGCTTCGTTCTCGGCGCGCCCGCCCTCGACAACCGTCACCAGGCGCGGATCAAATGCCTCATCACAGATTTGCCTGAGCACCGCGCTCGATGCCGGAGCATAGGCGCTCGGCTTGATGACCACGGTATTGCCCGCGGCAAGGGCGCCAGCGAGCGGCTCGAGCGTCAGCAAAAACGGATAGTTCCAGGGCGCCATGATGAGCGTGACGCCATAGGGCACGGTTTGCGTTTTGCACACGCTCACGGCGTTAGCGAGGTCGCACGGACGCAGGCGCGGACGACTCCATCGGGCCACATGCGCAATCTGATGTCGAATCTCGGAAAGCGATGTGCCAATCTCGCACATATAGGCCTCGTCATGCGACTTTCCCAAATCGGTCTTGAGTGCATGGGCGATATCGGCCTCGTGGGCCCGCACCGCATCGCGTAAACTCACGAGCGCGCGACGTCGAGCATCGACATCAAACGTGGCGTGCGTCTTAAAGTGGGCGCGCTGATCGCCGACGATGCGCGCAATTTCCTCGGTGTTCATGGCACCCTCCTAGTTCTCGTCCTCAAACATACCACCCGCGACGACCTCGTACATATGCTCGAGCTCCGAGCGGTCCATCAAAAGTGGAACGGGGTACAGGGGATTGGCCTCGGCATCGGCATGGGCCGCCATTTGCGGAATATCGGAGCGGCGAATACCCGAGACATATTTGGGGATTCCCAGGGCCTCGTTCATGCGGTCGACCCAATCGATAAAGGCCTCGGCCGCAAGACTATCCTGCGCGGTAGCCGGCGTAATGCCCGCCATGCGAGCAAGATCGGCAAGCTTGGGGGCGGCGGCGTCACCATAAGCGCGAAGCATGTGCGGCAGGATGATCGCGTTGGCCAAACCGTGCGGAATTCCGTATCGGCCGCCCAGACTGTGCGCGATGGCATGCACATATCCGACATAGGAGCGGGTAAACGCAACGCCCGCCTTATACGCCGCCGAAAGCATATTGCGACGAGCGCGCATGTCGTCACCATGCTCATAGGCCTCGAGCAAATTGTCGTGGATGAGCTTCACCGCCTGTCGCGCCATCTTGCGCGTATAGGGCGTAGTGCTTCGCCCGATAAAGGCCTCGACGGCATGCGTCAGGGCGTCCATGCCCGTCTGCCCCGTAATGGAAGCGGGCAAGCCGCGCGTAAACTCGGGGTCGTGGACTGCAAAACGCGGGATGAGCACAAAGTCGTTAATGGGGTATTTGTAGTGCGTCCCGTCATCGGTAATTACCGCCGCAAGCGTGACTTCGCTTCCCGTACCGGCGGTAGTGGGAACGGCGATGAGCAGCGGCAGGCGACGATGAATCCGCAGCAGGCCGCGCATCTTGTTGATGGGCTTGTTTGGCTGCGCAATGCGTGCGCCCACGCCCTTGGCACAGTCCATGGCCGAGCCACCGCCAAAGCCGATAATGGCCTGGCAGGCGCTCTCTCGATACAGGGACGCCGCTTCTTCCACGTTTGAAACCGTGGGGTTTGCACGCATTTCGGCATAGACCGTAACGCCAATCCCCCTGCATGCGAGCGCCGTCTCGAGCGGTGCCGTGAGCCCCAGACGGGCAATGCCGGGATCCGTCACGATAAGGACCTTCTGGATCGAGCGCTTTTGAAGCACCGCGGGCACATCCTCGGCATGCTCTAAAATGCGCGGCTCGGTATAGGGCAGGATCGGCAATGCAATGCGAAAAACCGTCTGATATGTTCGGCACCAGGCACGACGGGCTAGATGCATAAAGGAAACTCCTTCATTTGTTGATAGGTCAACATTTGCTCGCCCGATTGTACTCAGCGGCGGTCAAAGACGGCCTGCCAATCGTTAATCAATCAACATCTTCATATCTCAAAATTGTTTTATTAAAAATAATTCCTAATAGGCTTCACATTTGGTTGCATTTATGGATAATAGAACTCGTCAAGACGCACGTCCGGAGAGGGCCCTTACGGGACCGGACGAGCGCGCAATCGCCATCGATCGAAAGGATCGAATCATGAAGTTTGTTTGCCCCGTTTGCGGTTATGTGGAAGAGTTCGACGGCGACCAGCTGCCCGAGGATTTTAAGTGCCCCCAGTGCGGCGTTCCCGGTTCTCGTTTCCTGAAGCAGGAGGAGGGCCAGCTCGAGTGGGCCGCCGAGCACGTCGTGGGCGTCGCCAAGATGGAGGGTGTCTCTGAGGACATCGTTGCCGACCTGCGCGCCAACTTTGAGGGCGAGTGCTCTGAGGTCGGTATGTACCTGGCCATGGCTCGCGTCGCTCATCGCGAGGGCTATCCCGAGATCGGCCTGTACTGGGAAAAGGCTGCCCACGAGGAGGCCGAGCATGCCGCCAAGTTCGCCGAGCTCCTGGGCGAGGTCGTGACCGACTCCACCAAGAAGAACCTCGAGATGCGCGTTGAGGCCGAGAACGGCGCCACCGCCGGCAAGACCGATCTTGCTAAGCGCGCCAAGGCCGCTGGCCTCGATGCCATCCACGACACCGTGCACGAGATGGCTCGCGACGAGGCCCGCCACGGCAAGGCTTTCGCCGGCCTGCTCAAGCGCTACTTTGGCTAAGCCAACCGCCTGAGACATAACCTCTAGCTTGATGAGGCCCGGACCATATTGGTTCGGGCCTTTTTCGTGCCTCACGAACTTGTTAACGCCCTGAAATAGGACCGCCTTCGGCATCGGCTTCTCGTCAAAAACTAAGTGAGTAGACTTTTTGGAACTTGCCGAGCACACCACCCATATTGCTTTATAAAGCCGCAGGTAAATGACTTGTTGCAAAACGGCCTGGTCGCCAAAGTGCCAAAAGTCTACTCACTTAGATTCGCAGCCGTCCACGATCGAGCCATTTTGTGTCTAACGGGCATCTTTCCGTCGATTACTCCCAATTTTGTCCAGTCAATGAATAGTTCAGACCGGAGTAATGCCTCAGCCCTTTGCTCATCCGAGCTTTTATCACGATATTCAGCATCGAGCATCCTGCATACGGCCTTAACGATCGCGCGGAATCTATCCTCATCCGATATCTGTCTGTGTGTAAGGAGAAGCACATCGTAGCCCATGGCCTGAAGGGCCGTCATGCGGTCAGCGTCACGCAAGCCATCCCCCGCGCGTCCGTGCGAGGCCTTTCCCTGACATTCAATGGCCACCTGTCGCCTACCGTCCGGCGAAGAAAGAAGTAGGTCGATATATACACGGGACTTTCCCACAATCGCTCGAGCACTTGTGCTTAACGTCACTTCGACATTGAGCTCTATGCCGCAAAACCCTTCGCCTCCCAGGGCTCGCGGCAGTCCAAGCAACAAATACGCCTCGACCTCAAAAGGCGACGCGGCACCCAATGGAACGAGTTGCGATACCGCCATAAATCTATTGCCGTAACGCATCCCGTAAACATCTGAACAAAAACGGTCAAGGTCTCCGCCCAAAACCAAAGCGTCTCGACGCCATAAATTTGAGGCGGTGCCGTCCTCGGACGGGCAGCACACCCAACCGAACGTTGTCGAAATCGCGCCCGAATCAATTACACGCGAAAGCTCCGCCTCAAGTGCCGCTGGCAGGGCACACACCGCAAACAAGCCACACATCTCCGCCAATACCAAAAGAAGCTGAAGATCCGTCAGATGCCGCGACATGATGAATGTCGTCAGTAGAGGAGACGTAACCAAAAACCCATGCTCCGTTTCCAGCACGGATTCCCTGGGGAGCTCACCAAGAAACAGCCGCTGCCTAATGCTGGCAGGACAAGTCCGTTTGTTTCTCGTCCGAACCAATGTATACAACGGAAAACCGAGCGCGACCGCAGCCGTCGGGTTGCGGACGAGATCATATCGCTGCCGGTCTTCTTCCGGCCGTGGAAGCGGCGGACACAAAGCGCGGACTTGAGGAGGCAAACGCCAGTACCTAAAAGCCGATATGTCACAAAGTAAATCCTTCATAGGCACAGGAAAACACGAATTTCAACCCAGTCAGTCACGCATTGGCGCGAACGCACCAAAAATGGCGCCGAACGGACTGCCAAGTTTTCAACAGCACTCCCCAACTGGCCAAAAGCTTGCCGAGAGCTGGACGAAGCCCTGTTGAAAACCCCATTTTTTTCTCATGCAGAAGCTTTGCGCGGCAAGTGAGTAGACTTCTTTGAACATCCCGAGCAGGCCGGTCATCCTGCTTTTCAAAACCGCAGGTAGATAGCTTGTTACAAAACTGCCTGGTCGCCAAAGTGCTAAAAGTCTACTCACTTAGGTTGCAGAGTGCCCCCCATTAGCTGCAATTCCAAGGTAGTTAGCACTTTTGGACTCAGATCGTCATACTGGACAAGAATTTGAGTTGAGTTTTCAGGGACAGATGCGCCATCGGCACACCAATAACAGTCACTGATATCGACAAAAGGGATGCTCGAGCGCGCGAGAGCCTGCGCAAAAGAGCTTCCGCCCGTTCCACGCTCCGCAACCACGGTACAGTAAAGGCCCGCATCTGCCTGCTCGATCGAGACCTCCCCTGCCGGAAACGCTTTCCGCACAAGCGCCATCAGGCCATCACGCGCCTCACGAGCACGAACGCGCACGCGGTTCACATGCCGCTCGTAATCACCCGATTCCAGCAAACGAGCCAAAGCGACCTGGTCGACAGAACTCACCGACGAGGCGTAGAAACCAAGGTTGCACCTAAACCGCTCCATCAGCTCATCGGGCAGCACCATGTACGCTAGACGCAACGCCGATGAAAGGCTCTTCGAAAACGTGTTGGTGTAGATAACCGACTGGGCGGCATCAATCGACGCGAGCGCGGGAATCGGCTTCCCGGCAAGGCGAAACTCACAATCAAAGTCATCTTCGATGAGATACCGACCTGGTCGCTCGGCGGCCCAGCTCAGAAGCGCATAGCGCCGCGCAATGCTCGTCACAAGGCCGGTCGGATACTGATGGGACGGCATCAGATGAAGTACATCGGTCCCGGTTTTCTGCAGAGCGCTCAAGTCCACGCCCTCATCATCCAACGGGATATGTCGAACTTTGCAGCCCATAGCCTGATAGATGCGCGTCAGACGTAAATAGCCCGGGTCCTCAACGGCATACACCTTGTCAGCGCCAAGCAACTGAACCAACATGGTATCGAGCAGCTGGGCGCCCGCGCCGATAACAATGTTATTGGGATCGACATTCATGCCCCTTGTCCCACGCAGGTGGTGAGCAATTGCGCGTCGCAGCCGAGCGGTGCCCTGCGCCGGTGCGGGCGAAAAGATTTCGCGCTCATCTTCGGATGCCAGCGTCGCCCGTAGTGCGCTTTGCCAAAGCCGCACCGCCTCCAAAGCGGAAGGAGAAAGTGCATCGAATAGCTCGACCTGTCCGTTGACATCATGCACGCTGGGGCCCACAGAGACGGCATCTCGGTCGATGCCCTCCGCAGCCGAAGCCAAAACCGGTGCATCCGGAAGCTCGCAAGCGTAGTAGCCACGACGTGGTATTGAGCAAATATAGCCCTCAGCGAGTAACTGGCTATATGCATTCTCGATGGTAATAACACTGATTCCCAGATGACTGGCAAAGGCGCGCTTAGACGGCAAATGCTCCCCCGCCACAATGCGTCCAGCTACGATATCATCTCGAATTTGCTGGTAAACATACTCATAGAGCGATGCTTCGCCGCGTTTTTCCAAATTGTAGTCAAGCATGAGCCTATCACCTGACCTTATTAAGTCATTCAATCTGGTATTAGTCTGACCTTGTAATTATCTCGAAAACTGAGTATTTTGTCATACCCAGCTCCCCGATAGGATGTTCCGTCAAGCAATGCACATGCCAACCAAGGGAGCAACCAT
>UQNU01000001.1 GCA_900542555.1 uncultured Collinsella sp. | reverse complement strand
ATACTCATGGAAAACCTCCCATTTCCCGATGTCCAAGAAATGGGAGGCAGTTCACAGGCACCTTTGTGGTGGTTTGCGAGTGGGCCACTACTTGATAAACGGGTTCAGCGTGGCTGCCAGCGGATCGAGCTTGTACATCCTTGCAAAGCATTCGCGACCATAATCGGAGTCGTTGCTCCAGCTACCCTGGTCGACGTCATACTCTGCATCCAGACGAATCCACTCCTCCGGCTTGTTCTTCTCGTGCTTGTTGCAGAAGTAGCGCTGGTACTCGACCTCGTGCTCAAACTCAAACTCGGCATCCGAACCGCGGCCGGCATACTCGTCGACCGACGTCAGGTTGCCGTGGTCGTCGTAGTAGAACTCCGCATAGCCGCCGCGCTCGGAATCGATCCTGTCGAGCTTTCCGTCGCTGTACGAATAATCCACCGCTGCGTACGAGTTCAGCGAGCCGTAGTCGTTGCCGTGCGAGTCATATGCCACAGGCGAGATACGCGAAATGTTGCCGTCCTTGTCATACTCGTAGCCCGCGGTAATCGTCCACGTAGTTCCCACCGTGTCGCCCTGGCAATCCAGCGTAAAGGACGTCACGCGATCCTTGTCGTATCCGTACGAATACACGACCGTCCGAGGATTGGCCGGGCTGGTATCGGTGTTGGTCACCATGTTGCCGTCCTGATAAATATACGTACTCGCGCTCTCGCCGTAGCCCGCGTGGGTCGTCTTGTTGATCAGGTTTCCGTCCGCGTCGTAGGTAAACGTCGTGGTGCTAGACGAATCGCTCATGTCGGCATCGCAGTCGATGCGCGTGACGTTACCGTCGGCGTCGTACGTAAACGTGTTGACGTTCTCGTAACCGCCCGCCAGATCTTCCTCAATCTCCGAAATGCGATGCGACTCATCGTGCTCGACGCTGTAGCTTACACCGCCACCTTGCTTGACGGCAGACGTGAAGCCCGTGACGTAGCCGTTCTCGTCACGCTCGATCTCGTAGATATCGCCGTACTGGTCCGATTTATCGGTACCCTCGTAGGACATCGGCAGCCACAACTCGTCGAGCTGCGTGTCCTTAATGCCGCTAACCTTCGTATCCTGCGGCAGTGCCAGCGTGGCGAGCTTCTTTTTACCCGAAAGATCGACGCTTTTGAGCTCCCCGGCATTTGAAAGGTCGAGCTTCTCGATGTTGTCGCAACCGTCCAGGTTAATGACGGTGACGTTGCTCGCCGAGTTAAGCTCGACGGTTTTAAGGTCTCCGCAACCCGAGAGGTCCAGGTTGACGAGTTTGTCCCCACCGTATTCCACACTGGTAACGTTGGGGAACACCTTGCCCAGGCCCTTCGTCGACGCGACGCCGTCCAGCTCGACCGACGTCACCGCCTTGGCCTCGTCGCGTGAAATGCGGCCGTCACCGTTCGTGTCGTACTTGGTCGAGACAAGCGCACGCATGCCGCTATCCGGGAAGGTCTTTTCGTCGATAGGCGTGGTCGCGATCTGGGTGAAGTAGAACAGCGCTCCCCCGCCGACACCCGCCGCCACGGCAAGCACCGCGGCAAGGGCGATGAGGGGCTTCTTGGAACGCCTGCGCCGCGCGGGCTGCTGCACGGGCACGTATTGCCCAGGAGCGGGCGCAGCAGGCTGGGGTTGCTGCGTGGCCGCGGCCTGGTCGGGTGCTACGGGTGCGCCGCAGACGAGGCAAAAGAGGGCGTCGTCGACAAGCGGCGTACCACACGAGCGACAAAACATGGCGGGCTCCTTTCGGTTCATTCCTTCCACCATGAAGGTAAACCCAAAAATGCAGCCCTTGTTGCGCAACATTCAGCCCAAGCCACCGCAAAAGGAACGGGCACCTTTGTGGCGATTTGGGGTGAATCCGTCGCGTTTGCCCAAATAAAACCTGCCAAAATAAACCTGTCCCTTTTTGGAAGGTTTGGGAGATGAGGCTGGGATGGATAAGGCTGAGTTGCGGCGGGCGGTGATTGCTCGGCGCGATGCGATTGATTTGGATGTGCGGGCGGCGAAGTCTGCTGTTGTATGCGCGCGGCTTGTTGAGCTGATGGATCGCTTGGGTGCCGCGGCACCGCACACCGTTGCCGTCTATGCCGCCATGGGTTCCGAGGTCGACCCAGCCGCGTTTGCCGCCGCGGCCGTCGCGCGTGGCTGGCGCGCGGCCTATCCGTGCATGCTCTCGGCAACAGACGCCATGGCTTGTGGCCAGTGCATGTGCATGCGGGCAGTCTCTGCCGGCGATGCGTCCGAGGCCCCGTTTATCGCCCACCCTACGCGGGCCTTCGCATCCACGGACGTCGACAGCGACCACTTCCCCATCGTGCCCGCCGCCGAGCTCGACATGGTTGTCGTGCCACTCGTAGCTTTCGACCGCACCGGCGCGCGCCTGGGCTACGGCGGAGGCTGCTACGACCGCTACCTGCCTATACTCTCGCCCGCATGCCAAATCGTCGGCATCGCCTTTGACGAACAGCGCGTCGACCACGTTCCCACCGACGCCCACGACCTGCCGCTACCCCACATCATCAGTGCCTAAATGCCAGCGTACCTCCCGACAGCCTAGTGCTCCTCGCCGGCGCGGGCCAGGTCGTAGGGCGTGGTCTGGTAGACGTAGTAGTTGAGCCAGTTGGTGTAGAGCAGCTGAGCCTGGCTGCGCCAGACGTTGCGCGGCTCGGCGGCGGGGTCGTCGCCCGGGAAGTAATGCGCCGGCACCTGAGGGTTGAGGCCGCGCTTCACGTCGCGCTCGTACTCCAGGCGCAACGTGTCGGTGTCGTACTCGGGATGGCCAAAGACAAAAAAGCGGCGGCTGTCGGTCGACTTGACGATGTACAGGCCCACCTCGTCAGACACGGCCACGACCTCGAGCTGCGGCTCGGCCTCCACGTCCTCGCGGCGCACATCGGTGTTGCGCGAATGCACGGCATAGAAACGGTCGTCAAAGCCGCGGACCAGCGGGCTTTGCGGCTTCACCAGATAATGCTCAAACACGCCGCTCGCCTTTGCCGGCAGGTCGTACTTCTGGATACCGTAATGATGGTACAGGCCGGCCTGCGCGCCCCAACAAATGTGCAGCGTAGAGTGCACGTGCGTGGTGGACCAATCCATAATCTGGCAGAGCTCGGGCCAGTAGTCGACCTCTTCGAACGGCATCTGCTCCACCGGCGCGCCCGTGATGATCAGGCCGTCATAGTGGATGTCGCGGATGTCGTCGAACGTGCGGTAGAACGTCTCCAGGTGGCCGGCGCTTACGTGCGTGGCCTCGTGCGTCTTGGTGCGCAGCAGGTCCACCTCCACCTGCAGCGGCGTGTTGGAGAGCTTGCGCATGATCTGCGTCTCGGTGGCAATCTTGGTGGGCATGAGGTTGAGAATGAGCACGCGCAGCGGACGGATGTCCTGGTGCAGCGCGCGGTACTCGGTCATGACAAAAATGTTCTCGCTCTCGAGCTGCGCAGCGGCAGGAAGGGCGTCGGGAATACGAATGGGCATGGATGCTCCTTACGAGTCAGTTGCAGCTATGGTACAACGAGCGGCCCCATCCGCGCGAGCACATCGCCCAGCGATGCCGTCAGCGGCCCAAATCACTCCAAAAGTAGAGATTAAGGCATGTGCCAAAAATCTACGGCGCTTTAGTCTAGCAAAGTGGCAGCTGGACGATACAATGGTTCGACGCGAAAAACTCGGCCGAAAGGATACATATATGTACCAGACGTGTAAGATCGGTGTGGTCGGCCAGGGCCACGTAGGAGCACATGTCGCCAACAGCCTACTCATGCAGGGCATTGCCGACGAGCTGTACCTGTGCGATATCAACGAGGCCAAGGTGACGTCCGAGGTCCAGGACCTGCGCGACTCCCTTTCGTTTGTCCCGTATAACACCAAGATCGTCAACTGCTACGACCACTACGAGGAGCTGGCCTGCTGCGACGTCATCGTCAACGCTGCCGGCAAGGTCGCGCTGGCCGCTGGTAACCGCGACGGTGAGCTGTTCTTTACCACCGACGCCGCCCGCACCTTTGCCAAACGCATCGTCGACGCCGGCTTCGACGGCATCTTCGTAAGCATCTCCAACCCCTGCGACGTCGTGTGCACCGAGCTGTGGCACCTGACCGGCTACGATCCCAAGAAGATCATCGGCTCGGGCTGCGGCCTGGATTCCGCCCGCTTGCGCACCGAGATCTCCAAGAAGGTCGGTGTGAGCCCCAAGTCCATTGACGCCTACATGATCGGCGAGCACGGCTTTAGCCAGCTGGCCGCCTTCAAGTCCGCAACCATCGCCGGCAAGAGCCTCACCGAACTTCAAGCCGAGAACCCCGACAAGTATGCCTTCGACCACATGGAGGTCGAGGAGCTCGCGCGCAAGGGCGGCTATGTGACCTACGCCGGCAAGCAGTGCACCGAGTACGCCGTCGCCAACTCCGCAGCGCGCGTCTGTGCCGCCGTGCTGCACAACGAGCACGCCGTGCTTTCGGCCTCTACGCTTATGACCGGCCAGTATGGCGAGGAGGGCATCTTTACCTCTCTGCCGTGCGTGATCGGTGCCGAGGGTGTCGAGGAGGTCTACACGCTGGACCTTTCCGAGCACGAGTTCGAGGGCTTCCACAAGAGCTGCCAGCACATCCGCGACAACATCGCCCAGCTCGACTGGTGGGACGCCGAGGCCTACGACGCCAAGTAGTCTGCCGGTTGATGCGACAACTCGCTCATACGGACGCAATGTAAAGCGGGCCGCGCCGGAAACCCACCGGCGCAGCCCGCTTTTTGACTCACGCGACACGCTTGCAGATTTAGGTCTAATACTTTTCCCGAAAAGTGAACGAGCAGAAACAAGCCCCCGAAGCATCGACACTTTATGGGGACCATTTCCTGCAGTTTCATTAAGATTTTCCTGCGATTTTGGCGCCAAAAAATGTCGATGCTTCGGGGGTCCAAAATAGGTCGTTCACTTCTCAGGAAAAGTATTTGACTTCGTTTTTCGACAAACGGAAAGGGGCGCCGTAACGCAAACGGGGCCCGCGCTTGTCGAAAGCCCCATCATGAAAAATCGCTTTCCCCGTTACCTAGTACTGTTCGATGCCCATGTAGCGACGGACCTCGGGGCTGTGGTCGAAGACCTTGCCGCGAGCGGCGCGCAGCTCGCAGCTCATCGCATAGAAGAAGATCGGCTCCAGGTAAGAACGCACGCTGGCGGGCACGTCGCCCACGCCGTACTCGAGCGCGTCGAGCACCATAACCGTATCGGTATGCGTGTTGAGGAACGCCAGCGCGCGCTCCTCCATGGGGCGACACTCGCCCGATCCGAGCTGCACAAAGTAGAACACACCGGGCTCGGTAGCCTCGAAGGGACCGTGGAAATACTCGCCGGAGTGGATATAGCAGCAGTGCTGCCACTGCATCTCCATGAGCGAGCAGATGGCCATGGCGTAGGTCTGGCTAAAGTTGGGGCCGGAACCAAGGATATAGAAGAACTTGTGCTGCTGGCAGAGCTCGGCAAAGCGATCCCCCAGCTCGGCGTTGACCTTCTCGCGGGCAGCGGGCAGCAGTGCGTCCATCTGCTTAAGGCCGGCGTACATGTCGGCGAGTGCCTCGTAGCCTTCCTGCTGGTCGAGCAGCTCGGCGGCGATCAGAGCGCCGATACCCTGCGGAACCTCGGCCTGTGACACGCCCTCGCCCCAGGGGTAGACCCAGGTAGTCCACTTGCCGTTGTCGATCTTTGAGCCCTCGCAGTCGGTGAGGGCAACGACCTCGGCACCGGCGGCCAGCGCCATCTCGCAGCCGTCGACGACCTCTTGCGTGTTGCCGCTGTGGCTGCAGGCGATGACGAGCGACTTCTTGCCAAGACTCTTGGGGGCCATCAGGCAAAACTCGCGCGCCGTGTAGACCGTCGAGGTAAACGTGGTGGCCTCGCGCTTGAGCAGTTCGTTAGCCGGCATCAAGTCAATCATCGAACCGCCGCAGGCGATCCAAAAGACATTCTCGATCTTACCCTTGCGCTCGATAATTTCCTGAACCAGATCGTGTGCGTTCACGGTGACGTTCCTCCCTGTGTGACGGCTTTGAGCGACGACAGCTCGTACCTGAGGTCGTTCTATGTTGTCCTATTTATAGCATGCAAGCTGTCGCAGGTGAAGTCATTTCACCAAACTTGTTCTATGTTGTTCTATCCGTGGACGTTAGATGTCGAACACGTAGCGCGAGCCCACGATCTTTTGACGACCGAGCAGCAGGGGCCGCTTGTCCTCATCGGTAAAGTACGCCTCCATATAAAAGAGCGGCTCGCCGACCGGCACCTCCAACAGCGGGGCCACCTGAGCATCGGCAAGCGCAATCTCCACGGTGCAGGGGTCGGACTTGAGCGGCGCGCAGCCCGAGTGCTCGGCAACGAGCGCAAAAATCGAGTTATCGGCGAGGTCCTCGTCAGCAATCTGCTGCAGATAGGGATGGTCGGCCAGCACAAAGGCGTTGTTCTCGAGCATGACGGGTACGCCATCGGCCGTACGTACGCGCTCGACCACGATGAGCTCGCAGCCGGGTTCCACGCCAAAAAACGACGCGTCCTCGCGCGTCGCCGCAACCACCGTGCGCGACACCAGACGCGCACCCGGCACCATGTCGTTGGCGGCACAACCCTCGGTGAAGCTCTGGACGTCGCCCTTCTGGCGAATCTTGCGCTTGAGCTTGGGCGCACACACAAACGTGCCCCTCCCCTGCTGGCGGTTGAGATACCCCGCGCGCGACAGCTCCTCGACGGCGCGGCGCACGGTGATGCGTCCCACGCCGTAGTACTTCGCGAGCTCCATCTCGGAAGGAATGCGCGAGCCGGATGCGTACACGCCACGCGCGATCTCGCCTTTTAGGTCATCCATTACCTGCTGGTACAGCGGCACGGCGGACACCTCAGTGCGCTCGGTTTTATCGTCGGATGCCATCGTTATGCTCCATTCCGTGCATGCTCGGACTCAAACTCTTCAATCGCCGCCATAAACTGCTCGCCAAAGGCGTCGGCCTTTTTCTCGCCGATGCCGTTGACCTGGATAAGCTCGTCGCGCGTCTGCGGACGTAGGCGGCACAGACCGCGCAGGGCCTTGTCAGAAAAGACCATGTACGGCGCCATCTCCAGCTCGGTCGAGATCTCCTTGCGCAGGGCACGCAAGCGCTCGAACAGCTCGGCATCGTCACCCACGCGCGGGCGCTGATCCAGCTCGGCCTCCTCGCGCAGCAAATCCACCGCACGGCGGGCACGGGCCGAAGCCTTGCGCTTGGACGCGCGACGCTTAACGGTAAAGGCGAACGCCTCGTCCTCGACCTCGCCGGCGCGCGGGCCCAGCCCCACGACCGGGTACTGTCCCTGCGAGGTTGCCAGATAACCGCGGCCGCACAGCTGGCCGATGATGTCCTTGATGCGCCCGACCGATTCGCTCGACAGCTCACCGTAGCCGCGGTCCTCGTCCAGATGCATCTGGCGAATGCGCTCGGTATTGCCGCCGTGGAGCACGTCGGCGATGAGCGACTTGCCAAAGCGCATGGGACGCGTGGCCACATAGCGCACGGCAGCGCGGGCCATGTCGGTGACGTCCTCGACCTCGAACTGCGTGAGGCAATTGCTGCAGTTGCCGCAGCCCTCGGCCTCGTCCATGGCGGTGCCGCCCGTACCGGCCGCGGCATGCTCGGCCGCGGCCTCGTCGCCAAAGTAGCGCAGCATGTATTCGCGCAGGCAGCCGGTGGTATTGCAGTAGCCCTCCATCTGGCTGAGCAGACGATATCGATTCTGGAGCGCCCACGCGCGTTGCTCGTCGTCAAGTGCCTCATCGGCGGCATCGCCGCGGTCGATCAGAAAGCGGCGCATGCGAAAATCGTTACCGTTCCACAGCAAGTGGCAGCTGGCCGGGTCGCCGTCGCGGCCAGCGCGGCCAGCCTCCTGGTAGTAGGCCTCGATACTCTCGGGCACGTTGTTGTGAATCACGTAGCGCACGTTGGGTTTGTCGATGCCCATGCCAAAGGCGTTGGTGGCAACCATCACCTGGATATCGTCGTCGATAAAGGCGCGCTGGCTTTGGCGGCGAGCGTCGTTGCCCATGCCGGCATGGTAACGGCCAACGCGAATGCCGCTGGGGCCCAGCGCCTCGGCAAGCTCGCCTGCCAGCGCATCGACCGTCTTGCGGGTCGAGCAATACACGATGCCGCTCTCGCTCGAATGCGCGATCACATAGTCGCGCACCCATGCGGCCTTGGCCTTGTCGCCCATCTCCTCGCAGCCAAAGTAGAGGTTCTTGCGATCGAAGCCCGTCACCACCGTCGCAGGGTTTTGCAGGCCGAGCATCTGCTGAATGTCCGCGCGCACGCGCTCGGTCGCCGTAGCGGTAAAGGCCGCCACGATGGGGCGCTGCGGCAGGGAATCGATGAACTCGCGAATCTGCAGGTAAGCGGGGCGGAAATCCTGGCCCCATTGGCTTACGCAGTGGGCCTCGTCAATGGCCACAAGCGGCACGCCAATGCCGCCGTCGGCCGCGGCCTCCTGTGCAAAGGCTAAAAAGCGTGGCTCGAGCAGGCGCTCGGGCGCCACGTACATAAGCTGGTAGCGGCCCTCGCACGCCCGCTTGAGCACGGTGTTTTGCTGAGCCGGGGTAAGGCTGGAGTTGAGATAGCTGGGTCGCGCACCCGCCGCAAGCAGCGCACGGGTCTGGTCCTCCATAAGCGACAGCAGCGGACTCACCACAAAGGTGATGCCGGACAGCATGAGCGCGGGCACCTGGTAGCAAATGGACTTGCCGGCGCCCGTGGGCATAACACCCAGCGCATCGCGACCGGCAAGGATTGCATCGACCATGCGGTCCTGCCCCGGGCGAAACGAGGTGTAGCCAAAATAGGCGCCGAGCGTGTCGAGCGCCATCTGCTGCATGCTATCGGTCATGGTTTCCTAACGTCCAAGTCATCTGCCGCCGATTATACGCCGCCACGCGGACAGCAGCACACGGCCGCCGCCCAGACTAGTCGTTTAAGAACGCCCCCAACGGCTAAGGAGTGTCCCCAGGTGCCGGCAGAAAAGGAACGTCCCCAAGTGCCGGCCCGGCAACGCCGATGTTTTGGCGCGGACAGCGAAAGCCCGCCAGAGCGAGCAAGGTGCCTTGAAACGAGGCGGCATTGACCTTCTGGTCATGCCGCCGAAGTTGAAAGGCAGATTGCCGCTCTGGCGGGCTTGCAGCGTCGAGCCGTTGCGCGGTTTGGAAAACCGCGCAACTAGAGCTACATCACCATAACGTAGCGGCTGCCCACGTAGTACTGCTTACCCATCAGGACCGGCTCTCCATTGGGACCGGTAAAGCTGGCACGCAGGTTGAGCAGCGGATCGTGCGGAGCAATGCCCAACTCGGCCGCCTGCTCGGTATTGGCACGAACGGCCTCGACCGTGCGGTAGCCAACCGAGACAATCGGGATTCCGCCAACACGCTCGACCTCGGCAAAAATCGACTTGTCCTCAAGATCGGCCGTCAACAGCTCGCGGTAGGCATCAAACGGCACAAAGATGTTCTCCTCAAAGATGGGCTCGCCGTCGGCCGTACGCACGCGCTTGATATGCAGCAGCAGCGCATCCTTCTGCAGGCCAAAGAACTCCATATCGTTTTGGCGCGCCGACACAATCTGGCGATCGATCACGTGCGCACCGGCCTTCATGCCATTGCCGGCACACAGCGCGGTAAACGTCTGCAACGTCGAGGCGTGAAACTGGCGATTGATGTGCGGCGTGGAGACAAAGGTGCCACGGCCCTGCTGCTTAACCAGGTAGCCATCGGAGCACAGCTCCTCGACGGCGCGGCGCACCGTAATGCGGCTCACGTCGTACTGCTCGGCTAGCTCAAGCTCGGACGGAATACGCTCCTTGGGTGCATAAACACCTTTCTCGATCGCATCCTTGATTTCGTCGTAAATCTGCTGGTAAAGCGGTGCATTTTTGGGCGCTGGCATATCTGATCACTCTTATCGAAACATCGAAATAACTAATACGTATATAACGTCAAGTTTCATATTATCTCATAATGATAAAACGATACACCCTCCCTACTAAAAAGCGACAGCTTCATTTTGCTAGGTTTTATCTGGGCAAACGAGAGCCCCGAAAACGACGAGGCCTTCGGGGGCTCATACGGATGGGTTGCGCCGTGCCGGCAAAATGCCAAAAACCTTACTTGCCGTCGTCCTGCTGCAGGCTGTCCTGTTCGCTGAGGCGTGCCTGCCTGCTGACCATGCGTGCGGGCTTGTCGGGATCGGGAACGGCCGTGGGCATGGGCTCGTCGACATGACCACCCCACCAGCCACCCACAAAGTTGAGCGTGTGGAACACGTTGATCACGGCGCCGGGGTCAACGTCGCACACCAGCTTAATAATGTCCTGGCTCTCATAGGTCGAGACAACGGTGTGCAGCAGGTACATCTTCTCGCGGCTGTATCCACCGACGACCTCGGCGCAGCTAATACCGTGCTGAAAATGGTTTACGTAGGCAGTCATGACCGCGTCTGCCTTACGCGTCGTGATCTGCAGCGTCACGCGATCGTAGCGACGATAGAAACTGTCGATGGTCTTGGTCGAAATAAACTGGAACACGATGGAATACGCCGCCTTGTCCCATCCAAACATAAAACCAAAGATCGCCAGGATAAAGCAGTTAAAGCCAAAGATGACGCCCCAGATGGTCTTGCCCGTGTGGTTGGAAACCCATAGCGCGATAAAGTCGGTGCCGCCGGTGGATGCGCCGGACTTAAGCGCGATGGCAGCGCCCAGACCCGAGACCACGCCGCCAAAAATGATGAGCATGATCTTGTCGCCCAAAAACGGAGCGAAGTGAAAGATGTTGAGGAACAGCGACGAAAGCACGACCTGCATCTCCGAGAAGATGACGAAGCGCTTGCTAATGCCGCTCCAGCATAGGAGCGCCACGGGAATGTTGAGCGCGAGCATGCCGAGCGAGATATCGATGTGAACGCCGCCCAGCGAAGTAACGCGATCGAGCAGGACCGCGACGCCGGTAAGACCGCTCGGAAGCAAGTCGGCGGGCTGAATGAACGCCTGGATCAGAAATGTCTGGAGAACGGCGGAAATCGTGACCGCCACGGCAGTGATGGCGCGGCGGACGATGGTGAGGCGGCCGAGTACGAGCACGCGGTCCGCGAGCTGATCGATGGCGTTCGCCACGCAGGATCCTTTCGAAGGCAGATGTAGTTGTGGGGCATGCTCGCGATTGTAGCAGTGAGCGTGCGGGGGCGCTTCAATTCACCCTCCCTCGACAACCAAAGCGGGACCAGCAACCCCCACGACCAAAGGCCCAAATTACAAGTGAGTAGACTTTTTACGATCTGTCGAGCACACCCAAAACCGCCACCCCTGTGACCTGCGGTTTCACAAAGGAAGATATGCATTGTGCTCGGCCTGCGCCAAAAAGTCTACTCACTTAGCCCGAATCGAAGCCAAACGGATCAAAATCGAAACCAAATTGAGCCAGTCCACCACAAAAAACGTTTGAACCCGTGCTTCTCGCGGCGGATTGACACTACAAAGCGGTCAAAATGTCGGACAGGTTGTCGATGACAACGTCGGCGGCGGACTGGTCCAGGTTGACGCCCTCGTGCGGACGCAGCGCCAGGACGCGGGCGCCGGAGCGCTTGCCGGCCTCGATCCCCAAAGGCGAATCCTCGATAACCAGGCACTCGGCAGGCTCCACCCCCAGCGCCTCCATGGCACGCAGATAGATCTCGGGGTCGGGCTTAAACGCGCTGCACTCGTGACCGCTGATGGTGTAATCCAGCACGTCGGCGATACCGGCAATCTCCACCAGCTCGTCGATCAGCTCGCGATAGGACGAGCTCGCGATGGCACACTTCACACCGCGCTCGTGCAGCTCACGCATCACCGGCTCCGTCTGCTCGTTGAGCAGCTCGGCATACGGAACGGGGTGGTCCGGGCTGTAGACCTGCTTGTACTCCACGCGCAGACGCTCGCGCAGCTCAATATCGTCGGGAACCAGCGCCTCCCAAATGGCAGGCTCGTTAGACCCCGAAAGATCGGGGATCTCGTCAAAGTGGAACCCCTTCTCTTCCATAAACGCCACGCGGCGGCGGTTGTAGAACCACTCGGTATCGACCAGCACGCCGTCCATGTCGAACAGCACTGCCTTGATCATACGCATCTCCTCCCACCTGCCAAAAAGGGACAGGTTTATTTTGGTAGGTTTTATCTGGGGTTTTATGACGCGACAGACACGCCCTCCCCAGAGCAAAAAAGGGGACGGGGCGCAAACCCCATCCCCTCTCAATCAACCCGTAAGGTCTACTTACTTGTGATTAGTAGGAAAGCTTCCACATGTAGCGACGCATGGTCAGCGGGTGCTGACGAGCCTCGGCAATCTGGTTGCCGTACTCGCGCATAACGGCGAGGTGCAGCAGCGGGTTGAAGTAGGTGACGACGCTCGCGGGCACGGCGTCAGCCAGGCCGTAGTCCTTGGAGTCGATCAGAGCGACCTTGGCGCCCATGCGCTCAAGGAAGGTGAGGGCGCGGGCGTCCATCGGACGGGTGGCGCCATCGGACATGAAGAAGACGTAGGGCTTACCCTCGGTGGAAACCTCGAACGGGCCGTGGAAGTACTCGCCGGTGTTGTAGGCGGCGGCGTCGATCCACTGCATCTCGGTGAACAGGAAGGCGGCGTGAGAATAAGCCATCTTCTCGGAGGCACCGGAAGCCATGAAGTAGATCATCTTGTCGTCCTTGAAGTCCTCGGCGAACTTCTTGGCGAGCTTCTTGCAGTGCTGAGCGGCGTTCTCGCAGAGCTCGAAGACGTTGGTGAGGCCGGTAATCATGTCCTCGTAGTGGTCATAACCCTCGGTCTGCTGAAGGATCTCGACAGCAAGAGCGATGGCGTAGCCGGGCTTCTCGCACTTGGCAGCGAAGTTGGCGTGGAAGCCGTGAACGATGACGTAGTCAGCGTCGACGGTCAGAGCGGAGCCAGCCTTGTTGGTGAGGGAGACGACCGGGCAGTTGTGCTTCTTGGCGGTCTTGTTGGCCTCGACGGTCTCGGGCGTGGAGCCACCGAGGGAGCAGGTGATCACGAAGGTGTGCTCGTTGACCCAGGAAGGCGTGTCGTAGTTGAACTCGTTAGCGGTGAAGATCTGAACATTCAGCTTGTCCGTGTTGTTGGCCAGGAAGTACTTGGCGGGGTAAAGGTCGGACATGGAAGCACCGCAGCCGACGAAGGCAACGCTGTGAATCTCGTGGTTGGACAGGACGTCAGCGACGATCTGCTTAGGGAGGTTAAGGTCGATCTCGTACATCTGACACATTCCTTTCGATTTTTGCGGCGCCACATTGCCGGACGCACGCAGGGTTACCGTGATTTGGACCGAGTCGCCGGCCCGTTGAGGATGTGACAAGGGAACTGTCCCTTTGACACATTTAGGGATGGAAGCCTGCCTGGGGTATGGGATGCCAGGCAGGCCCCCGGGGAAAGCGGTTAGACGCTTGGTCGCGACTAGGCCAGGATGCCGGCCGCGGAGAGGGCGATGCCGCCCACAATGGCGATCACAAGAAGCCAACCGGTGTTGACGTTCTTCTTGATGAGCCAGTACATAAGGCCGGTGAGGCCGAGGGAGATCATCTGGGGCATCATGCCATCCAGGATGTCCTGGATAACGACGGTGCCGTCAGCGAACTGCAGCGGGGTGGTGGCGCCGATCAGCGTGGCGATCATGCCGCCCACGGACATAAGACCCACGATGCCGCAGACATACATGAGCTTCTCCATGAGGTCGCCGCCCTGAAGCTTGCTCAGGTACTCGTGGCCGCCCTGATAGCCCATCTTGGCTGCGAACCAAGTGATCACCACAGAGGGGACGATGGAGATGAGCATGGCCAGGATCGGGCCCATGATGGAGCCCTGCTGAGCCAGCTGAACGCCCAGACCAAAGGCGATAACGCGGATGGTGCCCTGGAAGAAGGAGTCACCGATGCCGGAAAGCGGACCCATGAGGGAGGTCTTGACCGCGTTGATCGAATCGGGATCGAAGTTCTCGGGGTCCTTGGCGTACTCCTCCTCCATGGAGGCGGAGAGGCCCAGGATGAAAGCGCTCGTCTGCGGGGTGCAGTTGTAGAACGCCATGTGACGGTGGTAAGCCTCTTTCTTAGCAGCGAGCTGCTTGGGGTCGGACTCATCCGGATAGAGGCGATCGAGCGTGGGAACCATGCCGTAGAGGAAGCCCATGTTCATCTGACGCTCGTAGTTCCAAGAGGCCTGGATGGCCCAGGAGCGCCAGAAGAACTGGCTGACCTTCTTGTTCAGGGACACGTCCTTGGTTGCGGTTGCCATAGTGTGTTCCTCCTTAGTCTTCGTCGTCTTCGAGCGGATCGTAGTCGGAATCGACACCGGCGGCTGCATGGGAACCGTTGAAATTGAAGCCCATGAAGACGACAGCCAGGCACACACCGATCAGAGCGACCGCGATGACGGACAGGTTGAGGTAAGCGGCGAGCAGGAAACCGATGAACAGGAACGGAGTCATACCCTTCTTGATCATCATGGTGAGCAGCAGGGCCAAGCCGTAGGCGGTCATGATCTTGGTCGAAACGTTAAGACCGGTGGACAGCCACTCGGGAACCATGTTGACGATGGCCTGAACCAGGTCGGTGCCAACAAAGACGGCGAGGAAGATCGGCAGGAAGTACATGACGGCGTACAGACCGGAGCCGGCGCAGATGTGCATACGGTAGGCGGTCTTGAACTTTCCGTTATCGATCGCGCTATCTGCCACATGGGTGAGGGCGGCGATGATGGAACGGAACACGATGCCGAGAAGCTGACCCAGGACGGCGACCGGGATGGCGATCGTCATGGCGGTCTCGGCGGAAGCATCGGTCAGGCACGCAAAGGCAGCGGCCACGATGCCGCCCAGGACCATATCGGGCGGAACGGCGGCGCCGACCTGCACCAGGCCCATGGACACGAGCTCGACGGCGGCACCGACGGCAAGGCCGGTGGGCACATCGCCCAGCAGCAGACCGACGAGCGTAGCGCCAACGAGGGGCTGCTCGAAGTTAAGACGACCGAGCAGGCGGGAGTCCCACATGCAGAACACGCCGACGAGGCCGACGAGCACCGCACTGATGAACGTATTCATACCCTTCTCCTTTCAGTCAGGCAAAAGCCTGGTTGATTACAGCTTGGCGTCGATGTCGACGCTCTGATACGTAGGGGTCTGCTGAACATAGAGCTTGATGCCCATGTCGAGCAGCTGATTGACGTCGGCCTTCTGGGTGGCGTCGAGGAAGACGGAGCTGTCCTTGCCGCCGACCTGATCGGCACCGTCGTGGTTGGCGGTGGCGCCCAGGTTGATGGCGTCGAGCTTGTAGCCCTGGCAGAACTGCAGCATCTCGGCAGTATTGCCAAAGACGAACATGACGCGCTCGCCGAGGGTGTTGAGCTTGTCCATCTTGGCGAGGGCACGCTCGACGGTGAAGACGTTCAGGCGAACGCCCTGGGGCTTGGCCAGCTTAAGAGCGCCCTTCTTGATGTCATCGTTGGCGGCAGCGTTGTCGACGACGATGATGCGCTCGGCCTGAACCTTGGTGGTCCAGGTAAAGACGACCTGGCCGTGCAGCAGACGGTAATCAAGACGTGCGAGGACGATCTTGGCGGGACCGGAGCTGTGACGGGACGCCTTGGCCTTCTTGGCGGGAGCCGCGGCGGCCTCGACCGGTGCGTTGGGGTTGGTCAGACCGGTGCGGGCCTCATTGATGAGGGCCGCGAGCTCGGCGCCCTTGACGGGGACGGGGCTCATAGCGAGCGTAAGCGCCAGCGGGATGTTGAAACCGCTGACAACCGTGAACTTCGTGCCGTTCTTGGAAAGCTCGACCATGTTGTTGTTGACCGAGCTGCCGAGCATATCGGTCAGCACATAGACGGTGTCGTCCGCGTTGAACGTGGCGATCATGGCGTCCACCTTATTGGTGATGGGCTCCTTGTCGTCACGAGCAAGCGACACGACGTGGACGTTCGACACGTCGCCGAGAACCATCTCGAGCGTGTCTTTGGCGCCTGCGGCCAGGCCGCCATGAGATGCGAGAATGATCTGATTCATCTTGCCTCCTCCTTTTCGTTATGGTCATTATAACGTCTTATACGTTGCTTATATTGCTAATTAGTATAAAGACCGTTCGCGGGTGAAAATCGACCGTTGACGGGTTTAACGTACTTGAAACGTTGGGGCCGGGTAGTCCGGCGCGGGCTGGATAACCCCAGGTCAGACCCTGCGCTCAATCCTCTATCGCACGAAGTACCAGGGGCTTTCCTGCACGGTAGGCTCCAGCGCGATGCCGGTGCGCTCCTTAAACAGATCCATGTCCTGCGATTTTTCGGTCCACCACGCGTTGGGCTTAAAGGTCATGCTCTCAACAACATGACCGACAAACACACTGTTGCGCAGCTTGGAGAAGTCGGTGTTCATAATCAGGATGGACGCGAGCACCAGCACGATGCCCAGGACTTTGATCACGCCGGCGGGCTCGGCATAGACACCAATGCCCACCAGTACGGTGACGACCGTCTCGAAAGACATTACGACGGGAACTTTCGATGTCTCGAGCCCCATGGACAGACCCTGCATATATAAGATGTAAGCCACGGCTGTGGGGATGAGTCCAAAGCCAAGGAACAGCAGCAGCAGCTGTGGCGACATTGCCGCGGCGACATCCGGCCACGGAGCCGCGATAGCCGCCATAACCGCACCGCCAAAGACAAAGCCCCAAAACGTGACAGCCAGCGGGTGGACCGTCTTGGTTGCTATCCGGCTAAACACCGCGAGCGACGCACCACAAAGGCCTGCAATCACGCCCGACGTGACGCCCCAAACCGAAAAATGAAAACCGGAAAGGTCGCCATTGGTCACCGCAAGCACGCAGCCAACGATGTTAAAGACAATGGCAACGAGCTTGTTGGGGGTCACGTCCTCGCGATAAAGCACGCGGCCGAGCATGACGCCAAACACCGGCGAGGTGTAGAGCAGCACCGAGGCCGTAGACATACCCACCTCGCGCATGCACTCGTAATAGCAGGTGTTGGCGGCGGCTAAACCGACGATACCGACCAGCGCGCAGGGGACGAGCTCTTTGGGGCTTGCCTTGAATAGCGTCAGGGGACCCTGAGCCACGGTAGACCCCTCACCCGGACGGCAGCCCATAAACATCAGGACCGGCGCCAAGATAAGCGCTCCGACCAACAAGCGAAAGGCCGCCATGCTCTGAGACGAAACGCCCATGGCCGCAATGCCGTTTACAAAGATTCCGATGCTGCCCCACATAAGCGCGGCGATCAGCACCAGCACATAGCCCAGATTGCTTTTCTTCAACGCAGCCTCCTCGGTATTGTTTCCAATATGTTTCACACTACGTTATAGTCGTTATATACATTTTTCAAGACACAAATCGCCGAACGGAAAAATCCACTCCCCACATACTCATTGGGTAGTCATTGGGGACGCACTTAAATGACTGGTCATTCAAGAACGCCCCCCAACGACTAGGACTGTCCCCAACTGCCGGCAGAAAAGGAACGTTCCCAACGTCTAAGGCGCCGCTGGTTGAGCATAAGTCAGCGAGCGGGCCGCATTTGAGGCAAGGTGACGTGAAACGAAAGGGCGCTGACCTTCTGGTCGCGCCCTTGAAGTTGAACGTCAGATTGTCCAAATGCGGCCCGCGCAGCGTCGAGCCGTTACGGCGTCTGGTAAAACGCCGTAACCTACACCCGTTCCGCGATCTCGCGGATGAGGTAGTCGGTCTTTTCCCAGCCCAGGCACGGGTCGGTGATCGACTTGCCAAAGACGCCGCCGTCGACCGGCTGGTTGCCGTCTTCTAGGTAGGACTCGATCATAAAGCCCTTGACCAGCTTGGAGATGGACTCGTTGCGGCGGCAGCTGTCGAGCACCTCCTTGCAAATGCGATACTGCTCCAGCGGACGCTTGCCCGAGTTGTCGTGGTTGCAGTCGATGACCGCTGCCGGATTGGCATAGCCGGCATGCTCGGTATAGCGTTCGGCCAGGCGTTCCAGGTGTTCGTAGTGGTAGTTGGGGTAGGTGCGCCCATCGAGACCGATGTAGCCACGCATAACGGCGTGTGCGAGCGGGTTGCCGTCGCACTCGACCTCCCAGTTGCGGAAGATGAAGCTCTGGTGCGCCTGGGCGGCGTAAATTGAGTTGAGCATAACGGTGGTAGAGCCGGCAGTGGGATTCTTCATGCCGACGGGTACCGAAATGCCGCTCGACACCAGACGGTGCTCCTGGTTCTCTACCGAGCGTGCGCCCACGGCGACATAGCTCAGCAGGTCAACGAGGTATTGGTAGTTGGACGGATAGAGCATCTCGTCGGCGGTGAAGAAACCCGTTTCCTCAATAACGCGCAGGTGCATATGGCGGATGGCCTTGACGCCCTCGAGCAGGTCGTCGGGAGCCTCGGGGTTGGGGTTGTGCAGCAGGCCCTTGTAGCCGGTGCCCTTGGTGCGCGGCTTGTTGGTGTAGACGCGCGGAATGATGATGAGCTTGTCCTTGACCTCCTCGGCGGTCTTGGCCAGTCGGTTCATGTACTCAAGCACCGAATCTTCGCGGTCGGCAGAGCACGGGCCGATGATGAGCACCTTGCGTGCGTCCTCGCCGGTAAAGACTTTGGCGACCTCGGCGTCAAATGCCTGCTTTTTGGCGGTAAGCTCGGCAGAAAGCGGCATTTCCTCGCGGATCTCCATGGGGATCGGCAGCCTGCGTTTGAATTCCATGGCCATAGGGGCCTCCTCAATCTATAGAAAGAGCAATAAGCGTATTGTCGAGTGTTCGGCATTATCCGCTGTCGCACGCTAAAGTGCAAGCCCTTGTCACCCCGAAACCTGCAAAAGGGACAGGTTTATTTTGGCAGGTTTTATATGGGGGAACGTCGGCGGATACCGGGAGGAAGTGGCGTCGCGCGGGACCCTAAGGCTTTTGTCGGTTCCCCAGGAAACACCCTGTGGGCAAAAAATGCCAAATATGAGTACTGGTGCTAACCTAGTAACATATCGGTCTAGCGAGATAATAGACAAAGTGATAAATATGTTCATTAACGTTGGCACGCAGAAGCCTGCTAACGGGCGTTTTGATTAATTTGAAGGCGTATAGAGGCCGCAAGGAGGTCGTTTGAGGCGGTTTTGGCTGTTACCAAAAAGGTAACAGTACTCATATTTGCCATTTTTTGCCCACAGGGCCTCGAAGGGGCTGTCAATCAGGTCTCAGGGGAGGCGGTTCAAGGGCCGTAGAACAAAAACGGGGGCGCAGGTTGTCCTGCGTCCCCGTTCTCGGGCGTTATTTGTTCCCTGCGGCAGAATTTACGCCGCCTCGTCGAACTGCGAGTTATACAGGTCGGCGTAGAAGCCGCCCTGGGCGAGCAGCTCGTCGTGCGTGCCCTTCTCGACGATGTCGCCGTCGCGGATTACTAGGATCACGTCGGCGTTGCGGATCGTGGACAGGCGGTGCGCGATAACAAAGCTGGTACGGCCTTGCATTAGCGCATCCATGGCACGCTGGATGAGCTCCTCGGTGCGAGTGTCAACGTTGGAAGTCGCCTCGTCCAGAATCAGCGCCGGGCGGTCGGCCAAAATGGCACGGGCGATGGTCACGAGCTGGCGCTGACCCTGCGACAGGTTAGTGCCCTCCTCGTTAATCATAAAGTCATAACCGCCGGCAAGCGTATGGATAAAGTGGTCGCAACGTGCGGCGCGCGCGGCGGCTTCGACCTCGGCATCGCTCGCATCGGGGCGTCCGTAGCGGATGTTCTCGCGGATGGTGCCGTTAAACAGCCAGGTATCCTGCAGCACCATGGCAAACTCGCCGCGCAGCGCCGCGCGGTCCCAGTCGCGCACGTCGACGCCCTCGACACGCAGCGAACCGCCGTCCACATCGTAGAAGCGCTGCAGCAGCTTGATGAGCGTGGTCTTGCCGGCGCCGGTGGGGCCGACGATGGCGATGGTCTGGCCGGGCTGCGCCTCGCAGCTAAAGTCGTGGATGATGGTCTTGTCGGGCGTATAGCCAAACTTGACGTGATCAAACTCCACATGGCCGGGGCGCTTTTCGGGAATCTGCGCGTCGGCTTTCTGCTCCTCCTCGGGCGCGGCCAGGAACTCAAAGACGCGCTCGGTGGCGGCTGCCATCGACTGCATCGTGTTGCTCACGTTGCCCAGTTGCTGCACGGGCTGCGTAAAGTTGCGAACGTACTGGATAAAGCTCTGGATGTCGCCGGGCGTGGCATTGCCGGTCAGCGCGAGCTGCGCGCCCACCACGACGACGCCCACGTAGCCCATGTTGCCCACCAAGCTCATAAGCGGCATCATCAGGCCCGACAGGAACTGCGAGCGCCAGCCACTAATAAAGAGGCGGTCGTTTTGACGGTCGAACTCCTCGATTGAGGCCTCGGCGCGGTCGAACACTTGAATGACGTTCTGGCCGGCAAAGTCCTCCTCGATGATGCCGTTGACGGTGCCCAGGACCTGCTGCTGCTCGCGGAAGTACGGCTGCGAGAAGTGAATCATCACCATCAAGATAATTGCGGCTGCCGGTAGCGTGAGCACGGTGACGCCGGTGAGCGGCAGGCTGATCGAGAGCATCATGATGAGCACGCCGATAATCTGCGTGACCGACGTGATAAGCTGCGTCACGCTCTGGTTGAGCGACTGACCCAGCGTATCGACGTCGTTGGTGATGCGGCTGAGCACATCGCCCTTGCTGTGGCCGTTGAAGTAACTCATCGGAACGACAGCGATCTTGGCGGCGATCTCCTTGCGCATGCGATAGCAGATCTTTTGCGTGACGCCGGTCATGAGCCAGCCTTGGATCAGGCTGCAGACAGAGCTCGCCAGATACAGGCAGAGCAAAAAGCCGAGCGTCTTGGCGATCCAGTCAAAGTCAACGTCGCCGGTGCCGTTGACCTTGGCGACCAGGCCTTCGAACAGCTTGGTCGTAACCTGGCCGAGCACCTTGGGTCCCACAATGTTAAAGATGACCGAGCACACGGCAAAGGCGACGGCGGCAAACACGGCAATCTTGTGCTGGCCGATATAGCCGAGCAGCTGCCTCATGGTGCCCTTAAAGTCCTTGGCCTTTTCGCCACGACGCATGCCACCCATGCGGCCCATGGGACCACGCTGGCGGGTGGGCTTGGGAATCTGAGTCTTGGTCTCGTCTGCCATTAGCGCTCGCCTCCTTCCATGACGGCTGCAATTTCTTCTTGGGTAAGCCCCAGCTCCTCGGCGGAAAGCTGCGACTGTGCGATCTCCAGGTACGCCGGGCAGCTGCGCAGCAGCTCCTCGTGCGTACCGGTGCCCACCACGTGGCCGTCGTCGAGCACGATGATCTGGTCGGCGTGCATGATGGTCGCGATGCGCTGGGCCACGACCACGAGCGCGGCGTCGGTAATGTTTTTGGCAAGCTCTTCGCGCAGGCGAGCGTCGGTCTTGTAGTCGAGGGCGCTAAACGAGTCATCGAACACCACGACCTCGGGCTTTTTGGCCAACGCGCGGGCGATGGCCAGGCGCTGACGCTGACCGCCCGAAACATTGGAGCCGCCCTGGCTGATGGGGGAGTCGTAGCCGCCCTCGCGTTCGGCGATAAAGTCCTCGGCCTGGGCGATGCGCGCGGCCTGGCGCATGTCGTCATCGCTTACCATGTCGCCGGCAAACTTGAGGTTGCTCTCGACAGTGCCCGAGAACAGACGCCCCTGCTGCGGGATGTAACCAATGCGGCGGCGCAGCTCGGAAAGGGTCATGTCGCGCACATCGACGCCGTCGAGCGAAATGCTACCGCCCGTGACGTCATACAGGCGCGGAATCAACTGCACGAGCGTGGACTTGCCCGAGCCCGTGGAGCCAATGATGCCGAGCATCTGACCGGCATGCGTGGTGAAGTTCACGCCGCTGATGACATCGGCGCGGGCATCGGGATACTGGAAGCTCACGTCGCGGAAGGTGAGCTCACCGCGCGGCGCGCTGGCCGCGGGCAGTTTGGGCGAGGCGGGGTCGTTGATGCTCGTGGGGCAGGTGATGACCTCTTCCACGCGCTCGGCTGCGACCTCGGCGCGGGGCAGGATAACCGAAACCATGGTGAGGATCATAAACGCCATGACGATCTGCATGGTGTAGGAGATAAACGCCATCATGTTGCCGACCTGCATCACGCCGTCGGACACGCCCTGTGCGCCAAACCAGACGATGAGCACGGTGATGCAGTTCATGACCAGCATCATGAGCGGCATCATAAAGCTCATGGCGCGGTTGGTGTAGAGCTGCGTGGTCATCAGGTCGAGCGATGCCTTGTCAAAGCGCTCGAGTTCATGTTCCTCGCGGTTGAACGAGCGGATGGGCATAAGGCCGTCGAGCAGCTCGCGGGCGGTAAGGTTCACGCGGTCAACAAAGCTTTGCATCTTTTTGAACTTGGGCATGGTGAGGCCCATAAGCACGCCGACGACGGCCGAGACCGCGATGATGGCAACGGCGATGGTCCACTCCAGGCCGGTATGGTTGGCCAGGACGCGCATGACGGCGACGATGCCCATGACGGGGGCCATCAGACACATGCGGATAAACAGAGTTGCGGCCATCTGGATCTGCTGAATGTCGTTGGTGCAGCGGGTGATGAGCGAGGCCTGGCTAAACTTGCCCACCTCGGCCGGCGAGAAGTGCATAACCTTGTTGAAGGTCTCGCGGCGCAGGTCGCGGGCGATGGAGCAGGCGGTGCGCGAAGCCACGGCACCGGTCAGGATGGTGGCGACGAGCGACACGAGGCACAGTCCAAACATCGTGGTCGCCATGCGGCTCAGGTAGGCGTTCTGCACGTCGGCGGGGTCGATGCCCTGCGCCTTGTACTCGTCCTGTACATAGCTCACGGCGCGCTGGGTGACGATGGAGCCCGACATGGAGCCCATTTTGTCCGCCATTTGGTTGGCGCCCTCGACGAGCTTGCTTTGGTCTACCAGACCGCCCTTGACACCCAGGCGCAGGCTCTTCATAGTGATCTTACCGCCGTCGGCATCAATCTGCTTTTGCATGTTCTGCGCCGCCGCGGCCTTCTGCTGCATCTCGGCGAGCTGCTCGGGCGTCATCGCTGCCATTTGCTCGGGGGTGGGCATGGCCTGGGCAGCGTTGTCGTCTTTCTCGCTGGACGAGCCCATCATGTCGCCCATGGAGTTGGCGTCGATGCCCTGGTTGAGCGAAAGGACAACAGTCTCGGGCAGGCTCATAATGTCGGCAATCTTGCCTCCATCGGCACGCTCTTCCTCGGTGCCCTCGTACGTTCGAATGTCGTTTTTGTCAGCCTTGCTAAACACGGCCTCCACAGCCTTGGCGTCCTTGGCGCTCATAAAGAGTTCGAGGTCGTCGAGCGATTCGGCGCGGATGGTGTCGGGTACGGGCGACGCGATGCCGCCTTGCTGCACACCCACGTCGACGATGTCGCTCATATAGGTAGGCAGCGCCAGATCGGCGTTGCAGCTGATTACGATAAGTACGATAGCTGCGAACAGTGCCAGGATATGTTTTTTAAAGAGCTTGAGAATCCTCACTCGGCATCTCTCCTTTCTTGATTGCGGTCGATAATTTCGTTGGCACGTCTAAGAAGGCGCACCATCTCTTGGGTATCTGTTTCGCCAAGCTGCTCGAGGAAGGCCGCGGTGCGGTCCTCGAATTCCCGACGTTTGATTTCGATAACCTGGAATCCTTTGTCGGTCACCGTGACGTGTACGCGACGACGGTCGGTCTTTGAGTGCTCGCGCTCGACCCAGCCCTTGGCCTCGAGGGCGCGCAGGATATTGGCGATGCGGGCGCTCGAGACCCAGGCGCGATCAGCGAGTTCGCTCGGCGTGAGCGAGCCGCCGGCGCGCATGAGGGCGCGCATGACGGCCATCTCGCCACCCAGAGCCTGGTCGGCAAAGCGCGAAACGCGCTGGTGCATGCTGCCAAACTCGGTAAAGAGCTGACGCCCAAGCTCATGGAAATCGGTATCTTCCACCGAAAACCCCTAACACTAGAAACTATTTTCGGTGGAAGATGATACACCCGCTCAACCATCCCATTCGGTGGATTTCTAGGCATGTCCCAAAAATCTACTTGGCCGCTAGGCAATATTAAGAGCTCATTAAGACTTAAAATCATTCAATTGCTGAAGCGTTTCAAAGAACTATTATGCCCGCGGTTAGGCGAGGGGTTGTCACCACCATGACGACTGGGACTCATATAATCGCCACGTGCGATGCTCCAACTTCCCGCAAGGAGACACCTTACATAAAGGGGGATGGAGTCATGGCATTTGACTTCACGGGTAAGACCGCGATTGTCACGGGTGGCACTCAGGGCATTGGCCTCGAGATCGCCAAGGGCATCGTCGCGGGCGGCGGACACGTCGCGCTCATCGCAAGGAACGCTGCTAAGGGCGAGGCCGCAGTGGCCGAGCTTGGCGAGGGCAACAAGTTCTATCAGCTCGATGTCGCCGATGCGCCCAAGGCGCGCGAGACCGTCGAGCAGATTTTTACGGACCTGCCGCAAACCAACATCTTGATTAACTGCGCTGGCGTCATCAGCACCAAGAAGTTCGACGAGATCGATGACACCGAGTGGCGCCGCACTATCGATATCAACCTCAACGGTACCTTCACTATGATGAACGCCGTGTACCCGCACTTTAAGGCGGCGCATGCCGGCACTATCGTCAACGTGAGCTCCGTTGCTGGCAAGATCGGCGGCGGCCTGCTTGGCACCGCTGCCTACGCGAGCTCCAAGGCCGGTGTCAACGGCCTTACCAAGGCGGTCGCCAAGGAGGGCGGCAAGTTTGGCGTTCGCTGCAACGCCGTGTGCCCGTCGCTCACGTTGACCGATATGACCTCGATTCTCTCTGACGAGAACTCTCAGCGCATCATCAACGGTATTCCTCTGGGCCGCGCTGCCCAGGCCAGCGAGCCTGCGCAGATGGTGCTGTTCTTCGCTTCCGACCTCGCCAGCTTCGTGAACGGCGAGATCGGTGACTGCGACGGCGGCATCGTCCTGGACGGGTAATACCCCGCGATGATTATTCGGCGACGGCTCCTGCGACTCGGGACCGTCGCCTTCTTTCTGACATAGGCGCGTGCGGCTACGATTCGCATGCATCCAAAGGAGATATATATGAGTGAATCGACTGCGGTGGAGGCGCCGGCGGCAAAGGAGCCGTTCTTTAAGATGTCCTCCATCCCGGGTGCCAATATTTTGGTGCCGCTTTTGCTGGGCTGCCTGCTCAACACGCTATTCCCCGACCTGTTCAAAACGCTCGGCAGCTTTACGCTTGGTATGACCCAGCAGGGCGCAGGCCCGCTCGTGGGCGCTTTTTTGCTCATCGTCGGTACGACGATTTCGTTTAAGAGTGCTCCTGCCGCCGCTGCACGCGGCGCCATCATCATCGCCGTCAAGCAGATCGTGGTCGTTGCCGTGTCGCTGCTCATCCTTTATGTGTTCAACGACAACCTGTTTGGCATCTCTGCCATGGTGATGCTGGCGGCTTGCACCGGCGCCAACAACGCTATGTACGCTGGTCTGATGGGCACCATGGGCAATGAGGCCGAGCGTGGCGCCGTCGCCATCACCACGCTGGTTGTCGGCCCTCCGGTCACGATGATCGTGCTCGGCGCTGCCGGTCAGGCTCCGATCGGCTGGTCGCTCGTGGGCGCCATCCTGCCGATCGTCGTCGGCATTATTCTGGGCAACCTCTTCCCGAGCTTTAAGAAGATGATGGCACCGGCACTTTCCGCCGTCATCGTGCTCGTCTTCTTTGCCATGGGCTCGACCATGACCTTTGGCCAGCTCATTAATGGCGGTCTCCCCGGTATTCTGCTCGGCGTGATCTGCTCGGTGGTCTTTGCAATTCCCGTTATCGCGGTCGATAAGCTCACGGGCGGTACGGGTGTCGCAGGTGCGGCCATTTCGAGCTGCGCCGGAGCCAATGTGGCCACGCCTGCTGCCATGGCAAGCGTCAACGAGGCCTTGTACGGCGGTGCGGTGCTCGCGACGGCTACGGCACAGGTTGCTGCCTGCGCAATCGTGACGGCTATTTTGACCCCGCTGGTCACCAGCTGGTGCTACAAGCATTTTGAGGGCCAGGGCAACGGCGATAGCAAGACAACGACCGACAAGGCCGCCGCAGCCGCCTAATGCCAAGCGGCAATCAAAGCTAAAAACTAGCTACGCCACAGGGCGGCCACGGGGGATCCCGTGGCCGCCCTGCAGTTTCTGTAGGGTCTCTGGGACACTTTATCCTGCTAAAGCTGGCATAACAGCTAGAGCGAACGTCGTACAAAGGCAAGGAAAAATAACATACAAATCGGTGAACGGTAGTTGTTCGCGCTCGCATTTCCTGCGGGTTTGTAAAAAACGCCTTTATGATATAAAAAAAGAAACATATAACAGCCCAGATGGAGAGGGTCGCTATGTTATCCTTCTCAGACGGGTGAAATCTTGGGTTTTGGGTTGTAGTTCCAAGGTGGACAAACGTTTTTCCCTGCACCGACGTGTGGTGAAGAACGGAAGAAGCCGGTAGTGCAAGCCGAACATTCAAGAATTCAATAAGCAGCGGTGTGAGAGAGCGCCGCATTACACGTAACTAGGAGCGTGGTTACACAATGCAGGAGGCATGGGAAGGCTTCAAGGAAGGCATCTGGACGGGAGAAGTTGACGTCCGAGACTTCATCCAGAAGAACTACACCCCCTACGAGGGCGACGAGTCGTTCCTCGTCGGTCCGACCGAGCGTACCAAGGAGCTGTGGGGCGAGGTTCTCGACCTGCTGCTTAAGGAGCGCGAGCAGGGTGGTGTCCTCGATATGGACACCAAGATCGTCACGGGTATCGTGAGCCACCCCGCTGGCTACATCGATAACGCCCACCGCGAGAAGGAGACCATCGTCGGTCTCCAGACTGACAAGCCGCTCAAGCGCGCGCTGCACGTCAACGGTGGTATCCGCATCGCTTGTCAGGCTGCCAGCCAGCACGGCTATAAGGTCGACGAGAACGTTGTCGAGCGCTACACCTTCGAGCGTAAGACCCACAACGCTGGCGTCTTCGATGTTTACACTCCCGAGATGCGTGCTTGCCGCTCGGCTCACATCATCACCGGTCTGCCCGATGGCTATGGCCGCGGCCGCATCATCGGCGACTACCGTCGTGTTGCCCTGTACGGCGTCGACTACCTGAT
This sequence comes from uncultured Collinsella sp., assembly GCA_900542555.1. GTDB lineage: Bacteria > Actinomycetota > Coriobacteriia > Coriobacteriales > Coriobacteriaceae > Collinsella. Next base: position 49,391 of record UQNU01000001.1, on the reverse strand, counting down.
CAAGGACAAGGAGGCCCAGAAGGCTTCCACCCCGACGGTCATGACCGCCGACAACATCCGCGATCGTGAGGAGCTGCAGGAGCAGATCCGCGCCCTCGGCGAGCTCAAGATGATGGCCGAGACCTATGGCTTCGACATTTCCAACCCTGCTACCAACACGCAGGAGGCCATCCAGTGGATGTACTTCGCCTACCTTGCTGCCGTAAAGGAGCAGAACGGCGCTGCCATGTCCATCGGCCGTACCTCTACGTTCATCGACATCTACGCTGAGCGCGACCTTGCCAACGGTACCTTCACCGAGGAGCAGATCCAGGAGTTCGTGGATCACTTCATCATGAAGCTTCGCATGGTCAAGTTTGCCCGTACCCCTGAGTACCAGGCCCTGTTCACCGGCGACCCGCAGTGGGTCACCGAGTCCATCGGCGGCATGGGTGTCGACGGCCGTACGCTCGTTACCAAGATGAGCTACCGCTACCTGCACACGCTCGAGAACATGGGCACCAGCCCCGAGCCCAACATGACCGTTCTGTGGTCGACCCGTCTGCCCGAGAACTTCAAGAAGTTCTGCGCCAAGACTTCTGTCGCCAGCTCCTCGATCCAGTACGAGAACGACGACCTCATGCGCGTCTATCATGGCGACGACTACGGCATCGCCTGCTGTGTGTCCTCCATGCGCATCGGCAAGGAGATGCAGTTCTTCGGCGCTCGCGCCAACCTGGCCAAGTGCCTGCTGTACGCACTCAACGGCGGTGTTGACGAGGTCTCCAAGAAGCAGGTCGGCCCCAAGTATCGCGCCGTCGAGGGCGATACGCTCGATTACGACGACGTTGTGGCCAAGTACAACGACATGATGAAGTGGCTCGCTGGCGTGTACGTCAACTCGCTGAACATCATTCACTACATGCACGACAAGTATTGCTACGAGCGCATCCAGATGGCTCTGCACGACAAGCACGTGCACCGCTGGTTCGCTACGGGCATCGCTGGCCTTTCCGTCGTGGCCGACTCCCTGTCCGCCATCAAGTACGCCAAGGTCCACCCCGTCCGCGACGAGAATGGCATCATCGTCGACTTCGAGACCGAGGGCGAGTTCCCCAAGTACGGTAACGACGACGACCGCGTCGACCAGATCGCTCACGACGTTGTGCACCAGTTCATGGAGTACATCCGCATGAACGATACCTACCGCAACTCCGTGCCTACGACCTCGGTTCTGACCATTACCTCCAACGTCGTGTACGGTAAGAAGACCGGCTCCACGCCCGACGGCCGCAAGGCTGGCCAGCCGTTCGCCCCGGGTGCTAACCCCATGCACAGGCGCGATAGCCACGGCGCCATCGCTTCGCTGTCTTCGGTTTCCAAGCTCCCGTTCCGCGATGCTCAGGACGGCATCTCCAACACCTTCTCCATCATCCCGAGTGCGCTCGGCAAGGAGGATCAGGTGTTCTTTGGCGATATCGACCTTGATCAGCTGGGCGAGTAACTATTGTTAGTGCTATACTAACAATAACGATTACTGATTAGTGCGCCGGTTTCGGCCGGCGCCTATTAATCGAAGGAGACACATTATGAAGGTTTCTGAAGTTTCCGAGACCCAGGCCGATAACCTGGTCCACATGCTCGACGCTTACGCCGAGAAGGGTGGCCACCACCTGAACATCAACGTCTTCAACCGTGAGACGCTGCTCGACGCTCAGGCTCACCCCGAGAAGTACCCGCAGCTGACCATCCGCGTTTCCGGCTACGCCGTGAACTTCCACACGCTCACCAAGGAGCAGCAGGACGAGGTCATTGCGCGTACCTTCCACGACAAGTTCTAAAGGGACTCAACTCCCACCGGAGACCCGGTAAGGCCTACGCACTTTGCCTCTCAAACGTCCTCGCCGCTTCGCGGCTGCGGAATGTTTGCGAGACAAAGTGCTCCCGGCCTTGCCGGGTCTCCTGCGTTGTCGTCCTTTAGGGAACCACGCTAAATTAAATTGGTGTTCTCGGACATGCAAAGAGGCTCGCTGCGCACTTCGTGCGGCGAGCCTCTTTGCGTCCTGCGGAATGTTTTGGGAGGTAGCCCAAACAGCCCCGGCGGGGGTCCTGTGTAGTCACCCTTTAGGCGGAACTCTCCTAATTATTTGGATGAGTCGTTTACTTACTTGTACTGTTACCGTCTTCCCGCTCTTGTTGGGGTATGCTTTGTTCGTATGTAAACGTATGACATGTTGATGGGGGAGGGTGCTATGGCTCGCGAGGGCGCTCGTTCTAAGGATTCGGCTAAGCCTGGCATCAAGGAAGTTGCAGCGGTGGCGGGGGTTTCGCCTACTACGGTATCTCGCGTGCTTAATAATCGAGGCTATATTAGCCAAGAGACCCGCGATAAGGTCCATGCCGCGATGAAGCGCATCAACTATACGCCCAACGATATCGCCCGTGCCATGCTCAACGGTCGCCTGAATCTAATAGGTATGATCGTCCCCTATGTCAGCAGCCCGTTTCATGCCCAAGCGGTCCAAGCCGTTGAGCGTACCCTGGCCGAAAACGGTTTTAAGATGTTGCTGTGCAATAGCGCCAATCGACCTGATCTTGAGCGTTCTTATATCGATATGCTTCGGCGCAATATGGTTGATGGCGTCATCGTCAACTCGCTTAATATCGGTGCCGAGGCGTATGCCGAGATGGGCTTGAGTCTGGTTGGTATCGACTGCGACCTTGGCGAGACCTCTGTTCAGATTGCGAGCGACAGCTATGGCATCGGCGAACTTGCCACGCGTCGCCTGATCGATGACGGGTGTTCGCGCATCTTGTGCCTGCGCAACAATAGCCGCATGCGTATGCCTGCCAATAAGCGTACCGATGCCTACCACGATGTTGTGGAGCAGGCTGGTTTGCCCGCGCTTGTCCGTGAGGTCGAGTTCGTTAAGTCCGACGACGAAAAGAGTGCGGTCGTTGCGAAGATCCTCGATGAGAACCCCGATATTGACGGCATCTTTGCGGGAGACGACACGATGGCGGCCATCTGCCTCAACGTGATGAAGCAGCGCGGCTTGAGCGCTCCGGACGATATTAAGGTCGTGGGCGCGGATGGCGCCCGCCGCACTATGACGTTTATGCCTGACTTAACAACCGTTCGTCAAGATATCGATCGCATCGGAGAGCTCGCGGCGCAATCCATCATCGCTCTTGTTAACGGTGAAAAGCCCGAATCGAATATCAAGCTCCCCGTCGAACTTATCGAGGGCAAAACCGCGTAGCTCATCCGAGCCAAAAGAATCCCCCGAACGCTTCTGATGACCGTTCGCCGGCATATGTCAACCGTTTGCCGACGACTGGAACTGCGAAAAGACGTATTGGTGTGAAAACGTTTGACATATGAAAACGATTGACATATCTTGCAGTTGTACCGAGTTAGTATCACGTGGGAAGGAAGTCTCGGATGCACAAGGTGTATTACCAGCCTGAGGGAATTTGGGTAGGCGACATTATGCCGTACGGCGAGGACGGCACGTTCTATCTCTATCACCAGCGTGACACGCGAAACCCCGGTCCTTTCGGAGAGCCGTTTGGTTGGGCACTCGCGACGACCAAGGATTTCGTCAACTACAAGGACTTTGGCGAGAGCCTTGAGCGTGGCGGCGACGAGGAAGTCGACCAGTATGTTTATGCCGGCACGGTGTTTAAGGTGGGCGACAAGTACCATGCGCTCTACACTGGTTGCAATCGCGATAAGGTCCGCGCACGCTTGATGAAGCAGGTTCTTCTTCACGCAACGAGTGACGACGCCGTCAAGTGGGAGAAGAACATCGCCGAGACGCTGCTTCCGCCCCAGGAAGGTTACGATGACCGCAACTGGCGCGATCCCTTTGTGCTTTGGGATGAGGAGAACGAAGAGTACATGCTCATCCTCGGCACGCGCGTGGGCGAGGACAAGCGTCTGATGACCGGGCGTCTGGTCAAGTTCACCTCCAAGGACCTGGATACCTGGGAGTTCCAGGGCGACTGGTGGAATCCGGGCCTTTACACCATGTTCGAGATGCCTGATCTCTTTAAGATGGGCGACTGGTGGTATCTGGTGTTCTCCGAGTACAGTGATGGCAACAAGACCCGTTACCGCATGTCTCGCTCCATCAACGGTCCTTGGATCACTCCTGCTGACGATTCATTCGATGGCCGCGCGTACTATGCCGCGCGTACCGCATTTGATGGCGAGCGCCGCGTTCTCTTTGGTTGGGTTCCTACGCGTGACGAGGGTGGCGATCCCAGCTCTTACCTGTGGGGTGGCACCTTTATGCCTCTCGAGATCGTTCAGCGTGCCGACGGAACGCTCGGCACCAAGCTCCCTGACAGCATGCTTGGCGCCTTTGGCGAGGCTAAGGCAGTCGAGGCCTTTGAGCTTTCCTGCGAGTCGGGCAAGGTCGAGCAGGTGCTCGCCGCGGATGCCGGTTCCACCTATATGCTCGATGCCGACATCGAGCTCGCCGGTGACGCTGCCGGCTTCTCGGTGAAGCTTGCCGAGGACGCCGAGTCCGGTCTTGCCTATGAGTTCCGCGCCAACCTGCGTGAGGGCAAGCTCGAGTTTACGGCGGCCCCCCAGTATCCGTGGTTCCAGGTCAACAACATGGGCCTCGAGCGTCCGTTGTTCTTTAAGGGCGAGGGCACTCATCATGTGCGCCTGGTCGTTGACGACGATATCGCGACCATCTTTGTCGATGATGTTGCGCTTAACGCGCGCTTCTGCAATAAGCAGGGCCAGGGTGTGGCACTGACGGTCACCGACGGTACGCTCAAGTGCGCAAATGCAACGATCGCGTCTCTGTAATGGCATCAAAACGTCTTATGATTTCGTAAAGGAATGGAGAGGAACATGGACTACAAAGCAGTGTCTCAGCAAGTCGTCGATAACGTCGGCGGTCTGGAGAACATCGAGGGCGCCACGCATTGCGTTACGCGTCTGCGTCTGGTGCTCAAGGATACGAGCAAGTACAACAAGGCCGAGCTCGAGAACATCGATGGCGTCAAGGGCGTGCTGTACAACAGCGGCCAGCTCATGATCATCTTCGGTACCGGTACCGTCAACAAGGTCTACGACGAGTTTATGGCTCTGACGGGCGTTGAGGAGATCAGCGCTTCCGAGGTCAAGGGCGCCGAGGCGGACAAGAAGGGCAAGTTCTTCTCGGTCCTCAAGGTATTCTCGGATATCTTTATCCCCATCATTCCCGCTTTTGTCGGCGCTGCTATCATCATCGGCCTTAAGTCGCTGATCGTTGCCAACGGACTCTTCGGCATGGAGGGCAGCCTTGCCGACCACAGCGAGTTCCTCAAGAACCTCGCAAGCTTCTTTGCCATTATTGCCACCACTTTCGACTACCTGCCTGTCCTGGTTATGTACAGCGCGGTCAAGCGTTTTGGCGGTAACCCGATCCTGGGTATCCTCGTCGGTATCGTCATGGTTCACCCGAGCCTTATGAACCGTAACACGTTCGTTATGGATCCGACGGGTGCTGAGTACTGGAACTTTGGTCCGCTCTCCATTCCCATGGTTGCTTTCCAGGGCGGTGTGTTCCCCGCAATCCTGACTGCCTGGTTTATGGCCAAGGTCGAGAAGATTGCCCAGAAGTACATCCCCGAGGTCGTCTCGTTCGTTTTCGTCCCGACCGTTACCCTGATTCTTGCTAACGTCGCCCTGTTCACCGTGTTCGGCCCGCTCGGCAACCTGATCGGCGACGTCCTCGGCGGCGTAATCGATATCCTGTACAACAGGATGGGCGTCTTTGGTGCCTTTGTCTTCGCCGCGTTCCTGCAGCCGCTTGTCGTTACCGGTACGCATCAGTTCATCCAGGGTATCGAGGCAAACCTCGTTGCCACGACTGGCTTCAACTACATCCAGGCCATCTGGTCGGTTTCCATCATCGCCCAGGGCGGCGGCGCCATCGGCATGTACCTTATTCATAAGAAGCATTCCAAAGAGCGCAACATCTGCATGTCGTCCTTTATCCCGACGCTGGTCGGAATCTCCGAGCCCGCAATCTTTGCTGCAAACATGCGCTACTCGATCATTCCGTTCCTCTGCGCTTGCATCGGTGCAGGCTGCGGCGGTGCCTTCGTCAAGCTCTTTGAGGTGCGCGCTATCGGTCAGGGTCTGACCGGCGTGCTTGGCCTGCTCATCGTCACGCCCGAGACCCTCGTGTGGTATGTGGCTGGCAATCTCATCGCCTTTATCGTGCCGATCGTCTTGATCTTTGCCTACAACAAGGCAAAGGGCGTTCCGACCACCGATGAAGAGGGCGCTGGCGCTGGCTTCGATGTCAGCTTCTAGTTGAGCCGTTCAGCGTAATCTGAGGATAAGTCCATTTGAGGAAGGGCGTTCGGCTCGTGTGAGTCGAGCGTCCTTTCCTATAGACGAGAAGGTCATGGCGATGTTTAATCAAAAAAACAAGGTGACACGCGCGGACTATGAGCAGTGGCGTGCCGGACAGGATGAGACGGCGGGTCGCATCGCGTCCGACCCCGATAGGCTTTTGTTCCATGTGGAGCCTGAGCTTGGCTGGCTCAACGACCCCAACGGTTTGGTGCAGATTGGTGATACATATCACATCTATCATCAATACGATCCGTTCGACGCTGCACATGGCGGTCCAGTGCTTTGGAACCATCTGACGACAAAGGATTTTGTGACGTACGAGAATTGCGGCCCCGTGTTGTTCCCCGATTCCGATTTGGATTCGAGTGGAGCGTATTCTGGTTCTGCCTTTGTACGTGATGGCAAGATTCACTACTTCTATACCGGCAACGTTAAGCATTTTGACCGCGATGATTACGACTACGTGTTGACGGGCCGTGAGCAAAACCAGATTCATATGGTTGCCGAGAATCCCGACGAATTGGGCGAGAAGCGCATAGCTATTGGACCGGTCGATTACCCCGACGATATCGGTACGCACGTGCGCGATCCCAAGATCCTTGAACACGACAGTATCTACTACATGGTTCTCGGCGCTCGTACGAAAGACGACCGCGGCTGCGTGCTTGTCTATACCTCGCGTGATCTAGAGGACTGGGGCTATGCGACGCGCATTGAGCTGGGCGAGAAGTTTGGCTTTATGTGGGAGTGTCCTGATCTGTTTGAGCTCGATGGCGAGCTTATTCTCGTTTGCTGTCCGCAGGGCGTGCCCGCCGATGGCTGGCGTTACCGCAATCCGCATCAGTGCGTGTGGTTCTCCATCGAGGCCGATTGGGGGGCGCCGAGCTTTAAGATCGTCGGCCAGGGCATGCCTCCGATGGTTGATGCCGGTTTTGATTTCTATGCCCCGCAGTCCTTTGAGGATGCTGCGGGTCGACGTTTGATGATCGGATGGTCGGGTTGTCCCGATGCGACGGCAGAAAGCCCGACGGTGGCACGCGGGTGGCAGTGCGCGTTGACGGTGCCGCGAGAGCTGAGCATGCGCGATGGTAAGCTCTGTCAGCAGCCGGTGCACGAGATTGAGAGGATGCGCGGCGACTGCGTTCGCGCGACAGGCGGTGAAACCGTTGAGGAGCCGGGCCGCCTGTTTGACCTTGTGGTTTCCTGTGAGGGCGCCAAGATGGTCGAGCTCGAGATCCGCAAGGGTGTCTTTGTGCGTTATACGGACGGGATGCTTACCCTCGATATGGGCGACGAAGGCTATGGACGCGACCGGAGGTCGATCGAGCTCAGCGAGCTTCGCGACCTGCGCGTGCTTTCAGACACTACGATGGTCGAGATTTTTGCCAACGGCGGCGAGGCGGCACTTACGAGCCGTACCTATTCGCCGGCGGTTCCGGCGATGGAGCTGCATGCCGAGGGTGCGGCGTCGATGAATTTTTACCGCCTCGCTCATTAACCGTGTATGGAGCACGATTGGACTTGTTGGGCGGAATGTGTCGCAGTTGCCGCGGCCAACTACCGTTTATCGCATATAGCGACCGTTTGCGGAATAAGTAACCCTCCTTAATAAACCGTATGGAATCCTAGATAAGCACGGAGTTTTCCAAGGAGACGCTGTCCTTTGTTGTGTGCAAGGGGCGGCGTCTCTTTGGTGCTTGGACACTGTTGTACAACAGTGCGGCGGCGCGTGCCGTGTATTGAAAAGCCAATGTTGAGATGGGTCGTGATAATAATGGGCAAGTACGTAATCGTGGTTGAGTCTGGGTCGGATGTGACGCCGGAGCTTTGCGAGCGCTACGGCATCGTGCGCGTGCCCATGCATGTCACGATTGGTGACGAGACCGTCGAGGACGGCTCCATCGATCCGCTCGAGATTTATTCGCGCTGCAACGAGTTTGGTGTGATGCCCAAGACCAGCGGCTGTGCGCCGGCAGATTTTGCGCACGTATATGACCGTATCCATGCCGAGCAGCCCGACGCGACTATTCTGCATCTCGCGTATTCCGAGGCAACGACCTGCTCCCATCAATCATCGAAGATCGCCGCCAAGGGTCGCGACTACGTCTACTCCATGGATACGCGTTTTGTCTCGGTGGGCCAGTCGCTCGTTGTCGTCGAGACCGCCAAATACATCGAGGCTCACCCCGATGCCACCGTCGACGAGATCTTTGCATTTACGAACTCCGTCATGGACCGCGTACTGCTGGGCTTTGTTCCTACGGACCTTGCCTTCCTTAAGGCGGGCGGTCGCCTGTCCAACGTCGCATTCCTTGGCGCCCACCTGCTCAAGATTAAGCCCTGCATTGAGGTGACGGGCGGCAAGTTCGTGGCGACCAAGAAATTCCGCGGCTCTATGCTCAAATGCGCCCGCGCCTTTATTGACCACATGGTTGCGAAAGGCGAGATTGACTACTCGCACATTGGCTTGGCGTATTCGGTGGGCCTTTCCCAGGAGCTGCGCGACGACATGGAAGTCTATGCGCGCGACCTGGGCTTTAAGGACGTTACTTGGACTCAGGTTGGCGGCGTCATCTCGAGCCATTGCGGCCCGACCGCCTTCGGTGCGGTGCTGACGCTTAAGGCGTAAAGGCCGCAGGCGAGCGTTCTTCAGCCTGACATCTCGACGTAGCCCCCAGCCATGGTGATGGGGGATAGATTAAAACGTGCCGTTCTAGTCCGAGACGTTTAAACGCAAACGCATGGGCTAGAATGACTCTGGCATTTTAATTGGTTGCATCCAAGGAGAGGCAAGGTAGCGCGAATGGCAGAAATGACGCTTGAGGGTGTGGACGCTCGTCCCGAGGACTCTGCGTTTGCCCTTGGCCGCGTGCATTCGATCGAGACGATGGGAACGGTCGACGGACCCGGCATCCGCTTTGTGGTGTTTGTTCAGGGCTGTCCCATGCGCTGCGCGTATTGCCACAATCCCGATACCTGGTCGGTCAACGGCGGCACCATGGTGACCGTCGAACACCTGATGGATGAGTTCCAGAGTAACCACGAGTTCTATCGCAGCGGTGGCATTACGGTGTCCGGCGGCGAGCCGCTCCTGCAGCCTGAGTTTTTGGCCGACCTGTTCCACGCCATGCACAATAACCACGATGGTCGTGTGCACACCTGCTTGGATAGCTGCGGCTATGCGTTCGATCCCGCGCATCCCGAGAAGTTCGATGCCGTGCTCAACGAGACCGACATGGTACTGCTCGATATTAAGCATGCCGACCCGGTCGAGCATAAAAAGCTGACTGGGTGCGATCCCGCACGCATTCTGGCGTTTGGTGATGAGCTTGCACGTCGCAAGATCAAGGTCGTTATCCGTCACGTGGTGGTGCCGGGCATTACCGACACGGTGGAGGAGTGCGAGAAGCTCGGTCGCCTCATCGCTCCATGGCACAACGTGGTGGGCCTGGAAATGCTGCCGTATCACACGATGGGTGTCGTCAAGTACGAGCAACTGGGCATTCCCTATAAGCTCGACGGCGTGCCCCAGATGGATACCGCGCGCATGCCCGAGCTGCGCAACGCCGTTATGGCCGGCATGAGAAAGCGCCGTGCGGAACTCAGGTCGGCCATCGGCTAACAAGCTATTTTTGCCCCTTTATGATACCCGAGCTGTACTGGCCTAACGGCTTGGTGCTGACGCGGTTGAGCTAAAATGCTGGTACCATACCGTGGATAAGCAATTTGCACGGATTTGGGGGATGGCATGGCAACCATCGCGATCATAGGCGCACTCGAAAAAGAGGTTGCGCAGATTAAGGAAGAGCTGAGTGGCGCGCATGAGTCGCAGGAGGCGGGCTTGACCGTTGTGAACGGTGGGCTTTCGGGTCTGACGGTAGTCGCCACGACGGCAGGCATGGGGACCGTGAACGCCGCTGCCGCAACGCAGCATCTCATCAGCAAATACGCCCCGCAGGCCGTTGTGTTTTCGGGCATTGCGGGCGGCCTAAACCCTAAACTCCATATTAACGACGTGGTTATAGGCAAGTGCCTGCGCTATCTGGATACCGATACGGCACTCATCGCCGAGTCCGCGCCGGGGCTCGAGGAGTTTGCCTCGACGCCGGCGTTGGTTGATGTTGCCGCCGCCGTGCTTGCCGAGCATGGATTTGTGGATGCCTCGGCGGATGAGAACTCTGCGGAGAAGGACCCCAAGCAGTTCCTGTGTGGCACTATCGCCACGGGTGACCGCTTTGTTACGGGTGACGCCATGCGTAACGCTGCGCTTGAGGCCACGCATGCCGATTGCGTCGAGATGGAGGGCGCGGCAATTGCGCACATCGCGGCCAAGAATGGTGCCGATTGCCTGGTGCTGCGCGCTATCAGCGATAATTGTGACGAGGCATATGACGCGTTTTGCGAGCGCGAGTTCGATCTGGACGAGTACGCTCGCACCGCGAGCGGCATCACGCTTGACATCGTTCGTCGTATCGCCGCCGCGCAATAGCACGCCCGTTTTGTAAAAACCTACGACCAAGGAGTGTCCATGGCCGATTCCATTAACTATCAGCTTGCCAAGTTCGTCGCCAGCTACGGCAAGGTTTCGCAGATTCCCGAGTCCACCTGTCCCGAGGTGAGCTTCGTCGGCCGCTCCAATGTGGGCAAGTCGTCGATTATGAACAAGCTCTTTGGCCGCAAGAACTTGGTCAAGGTTTCGAGTACGCCGGGCAAGACGAGTAACATCAACTTCTTTGAGGCCGATGACGTGCACTTTGTCGACCTGCCGGGTTACGGTTTCGCCCGTCGTTCCAAGGCCGAGCGCGACCGCTGGGCCGAGCTCATTGGCGACTTTTTCGACTCCGAGCGCAGCTTTAACTTGGTCGTCTCGCTGGTGGACATTCGCCACGACCCCAGCAAGCTCGACCACGACATGATCGACTATCTACAGGGCAACGAGTTCAACTTTATCGTCTGCCTCACCAAAGCCGATAAGCTCAGCCGCACCCAGCAGGCCCGCCAGGCAGCAGCCATCAAAAAGCAGCTCAACGTCCCTGCCGAAAACGTGATCATCACAAGCTCCCAGACCGGTACCGGCATCGACGAACTAAAAAAGCGCATCGCCGAGGCTTGCCTCTAGTAAGTGCCCCTTACCAGCAAGAGCCCCTGCCAATAAAAATCAACTATCAGCCCGGCGCCCCTTCAAAGCGTGGGTCCCTGTAGACATCCTCAGCAAGGTAGGCGCAGGGACGGTCGGGATATTCCCTCAAAATCATTCCGCAGCGCGAAGGCCCCTTGTCCGTCGCTCCGTAGGAGCAGGACAAGGGGCCTTCATGCGCGAGGACGATTTCGAGGGAATATCCCGACCGTCCCGGACAGGTATATGAGGAGGATGTCTACAGGTACTCGATTTGAGCGCCTTCCGTGTCGCACGTGAGGATATGCGTGTCGCACTTGGGGAACTGCTCGCGCAGCTTGACCTGCAGGAACTTTGCCACGATGGTGTCGTCGGTCACAGCCATGAGGGTCGAGCCCGAGCCGCTAATCCAGATGGTTTTAGCGCCGCCGTTAAGGCAGGTGTCGCGCACGGCGTTGTAGTCGGGAATCAGGCGGCGACGATAGGGTTCCTGGATGCGGTCGTCGTTGGCGGCGGCAATCAGGTCGAGGTCACCAGTCTCCAGGCCGCGCGTCATGCCGGCGATGCGGCCCATTTGCCATACGGCGGTGGAGAGTGGAATCTCCTGTGGCACAACCTTGCGGGCCTCGCTCGTATGCACCTCGTAGGGCGGAATCACGGTAATAAAACGCAAGCGATCGCTCACCTCGTAGCGCAGGCACTGGGGGAGCGAATCAGTCGGCGTAAAGGAGCAAACGGCACCGCCCAGGATGGCGGGGGCGACGTTATCGGGATGGCCCTCGACCTCGGTGGCAATGCGGACGAGCTCGGCACGGTCGACGGTGTGGCCCGTCAGCGCGGCGGCCGCCATAATGCCGGCGACGACGCAGGTGGAGCTGGAACCCAGGCCGCGAGCGACGGGCACGTCGGTTTGAATGTCGATGGCAACGGGGAAAGCTGTCTCGCCCCACGCGGCCAGAGCATCGACAAAGCTCACATAGACCAGGTTATTCTCGTTTTGGAACTCCTCGGGGCAGCCCGTGATGGTGAGCTTGTCGGCGCGCTCGAAGGTGAAGTGCGAGTAGAGGCTGACGGCCATGCCGAGGGTGTCGTAGCCGATGCCTAGGTTGGCGCTGGTTGCTGGGACGGTGATTTTGATCATGTGGGTCCTCCTGGGCGGGTCTGGCCGTTTAGTTCGCTGCTCGGGCAGTCCTGGCTCGCTCGGAAAGCACATTAAGCGCTTTCCGGCTCGTGCGGAACTCGCGACGAACTAAACGGCCAGACCCGCTCGCATGCTCGTCATCATCCCGAAAGCTAAATAAAAAGAAAGTACGCCGGCTTTCGCCGGCGCTTAATAAGGGGTTTTAGTTGGTAGTCATCTTTTTTGCTGCAGACTCGACGTAGTTGGCCATGTCGGCTACGTCGCAGACGTCTTCGAAGCGGACAGGCTTGGACTCAAGCTCGGCGAGTTGGACCGGGGCGACCGTGTTGGTGGCCTGCTCGAGTACACGCATAGCCTCAAAATCATCCTCGGGAACGTCGAGGCCCAGGGCGTCGCAGCAGGCGCGCGGGAACTTGTAGGGGCTGGCGGTCGAAAGCAGCACGCGAGCCTTGGCGCCCTCGGCGGGAGCGACCTTTTCAAAGACGTGATAGCCGCAAGCGGTGTGCGGGTCGATCACGTAGCCGTTGGCGTCCCAGCAACTCTTGATGGCAGCGCGGACCTCGTCCTCGCTGGCCCAGCCGCAGCCAAAGACGCTCTGAATCTTGGCCAGCAGCTCGGCGGGTACTTCGTAGCGACCGGTCTGTGCCAACTGCTCCATAAGGCCGGCAACGAGTTCGCAGTCGCCATCGGACAGGAAGTACAGCATGCGCTCCAGGTTAGAGCTGATGAGGATGTCCATCGACGGCGAGATGGTCGTGAAGAACGGGCGGTTACGGTCGTAGACGCCGGTGGTCAGGAAGTCGGCAAGCACGTTGTTCTTGTCGCTCGCGACGATGAGCTTGGCGACGGGCAGGCCCATGCGCTTGGCGTAGTAGCCGGCCAAGATATCGCCAAAGTTGCCGGTGGGCACACAGAACTCTACGGCGTCGCCAGCCTCGATAGCGCCGGCGCGCAGCAGCTGCGCATAGGCGGCAAAGTAGTAGACGACCTGCGGTACCAGACGGCCGACATTGATAGAGTTGGCGCTCGAAAGCACCGTGCCGGCGGCTTCCAGGCGCTCGGCAAGCTCCTTATCGGCAAAGATGCGCTTGACGGCGCTCTGGGCGTCGTCAAAGTTGCCGCGGATGCCGCAGACGGCGACGTTGTCGCCCTCCTGCGTGGACATCTGCAGGTTCTGGACGCGGCTAACCTTGCCCTCGGGATAAAAGACGGTGATGCCCGTGCCCGGAGCGTCGGCAAAACCGGCGAGCGCAGCCTTGCCCGTGTCGCCCGACGTGGCGGTGACGATCATGATGCGCTCGGCGCCGCCGTCCTTGGCGGAAGTGCGGGCCATCAGACGGGGGAGCATCTGCAGGGCGACGTCCTTGAAGGCGCTTGTAGGGCCGCCAAAGAGTTCCATCACATAGGTCTGAGGGGCGTCAACACCCGGCGCAGCGTCGAGTTTGACGAGCGGCGTAACCTCTTCACTCGCGAACGTGCCGCGGTATGCCTCGTCGACACACGCCGAAATTTCTTCGGCCGTGTAATCATTCAGTAACATTCCCAACACATCTTGAGCGATTTCAAAGTACGATTTAGCTGCAAGCGAGCTGATATCGACCTGCTGGGTGCCGAGCTCGTCCGAGACAAACAAACCCCCGTCGGGAGCGATGCCGGTACGGATTGCCACCTTACTTGAGCACGATAAAGTGCGTCCTCGTGTACTATGATAAGTTCCCATATAACACTGCTCCTCGGATGCCTTGGTCCCAATCGGTGAAACCATGGTATCAGAGCACGCAAAATAGGTTCGCAGAGGCTTTTAGAAAGGTAACCTCCAGCCCATGATTAAGATTGCCAAGTTTGGCGGCTCGTCGGTCGCCGACGCCGAACACTTCAAGAAGATCAAGGCCATCGTCGATGCCGACCCTGCCCGCCGTTTTGTGGTGGTTTCTGCCTGCGGTCGCCGCTTTAAGGGCGACACCAAGGTGACCGACCTGCTCTACCTGGTTAACGCGCACGTTAAGTATCACGTGTCGTGCGAGGAGTTGCTCGAGGACATTGGCCAGCGCTATTTTGATATTGCTGACGAGCTGGAGCTTACCTATCCCATCCGCGAGGAGTTCGCGGCCTTTGCCGAGCGCGCCCGCTCGGGCGGTTACTCCACCGAGGAGCTCGTGAGCCGCGGTGAGTACTTCACCGCTCGCCTGATGGCCGAGTACCTGGGCCTGCCGTTCCTGGATGCCGCGACGGTCGTTGCGTTCCATCACGACGGTACGCTCAGCATGAACCGCACCTCCGAGCTGGTGCAGGAGTACGGTCAGCAGGGCGGCTTTGTTATGCCCGGTTTCTACGGCGCGACGCGTGAGGGCCAGATCAAGCTGCTCGATCGTGGCGGCGGCGATATCTCGGGCTCGATTTTGGCTAAGTGCCTGGGCGCCGACCTTTACGAGAACTGGACCGACGTCTCGGGTTTCTATTCTGCGGATCCGCGTATTGTTCCGGAGGCTCAGCCCATTGCGCGCGTTACCTACGAGGAGCTGCGCGAGCTTTCGTACATGGGCGCAAGCGTCCTGCACGAGGAGGCCGTGTTCCCCGTGCGCGAGGCGGGTATTCCGCTGGTCATCAAGAACACCAATGCGCCGCAGGACCCCGGCACCATCATTAGCGAGACGGCTGATGAGGGCGAGGCGGAGCCCATCATTACCGGTGTGACCGGCAAGCGCGGCTTTGTCGCCATCAACGTTGCCCGCGACCGCACCAAACCCCGTGTCGGTTTTATGCGCCGCGCGCTTTCGGTCTTCGAGCGCTATGACGTTTCCGTCGAGCACATGCCCACCGGTGTCGACCGCTTTGGCGCCGTGGTGCAGGAGCAGGATGTGCACGACTCGCTGTACTCGCTCGTGGGCGACATTCAACAGGAGGTCGAGCCGCTCGAGATCGAGGTTGTCGAGGGCTTGGCGCTCATCGCTACCGTTGGCCGTAACCTACGCGGCCGTGCAGGTATCTCGGGCCATCTGTTTGGCATGCTTGGTCAGGCCGGCGTGAGCGTGCGTATGATTTCGCAGAGCTGCGACGAGATCAATATCATTATCGGCGTCGAGGAGAAGGACTTTGACCTGGCGATTCAGACCATCTACCGTGCCTTCTCCGATGAGAACGGCATTGTGAAGGTCTCCGACCTGGAGGCTCCCGCGCCGGTTGATCCCGCCCTGGCCGTGCTCCACAAGTAGCTGCCATCCCGGTGAATTTTTGGGACAAGTGCCAGAAATCTACGGCGGGGCGTTTCGTTTCGGTTTCGTTTCGACGGGGCGGGTTTCGTGCCCGCCCCGTTCTTGTATACACTGGCAACAATAATCGGCCTGCTCGGCGTGCGGGCAAAAGCCACAACCTTTAAAGGGGGAAGCATGAAACAGTACACGGTTGCTATTTTGGGCGCGACGGGAGCCGTGGGCACCCAGATGCTCGAGTGCCTCAACGAGCAGGAGTTTCCGGTCGGTAAGCTCAAGCTGCTGGCGAGCGCGCGCTCTGCGGGCAAGACCGTTGAGTTCCGCGGCGAGCAGGTTGTGATTGAAGAGGCTTGCCCCGAGGCCTTTGAGGGCTGCGACATCGTGCTCGGCGCTGCCGGCGACGATATCGCCAAGGAGCTGCTGCCCGAGGCCGTCAAGCGCGGCGCCGTCGTGGTCGACAACAGCCACGCCTTCCGCATGGATCCCGAGGTGCCGCTGGTCGTGCCCGAGATCAATGCCGACGATATCAAATGGCATCACGGCCTTATCGCCAATCCCAACTGCGCGACCATCATCGGCCTGGTTCCCACGTGGCCGCTGCATCAGCTTGCCGGCGTGAAGCGCATGATCGTCTCGACGTATCAGGCGGCTTCTGGTGCCGGTGCTCCCGGTATGGCCGAGCTCGAAGCGCAGCTTGCCGCCCTGGGCCGTGGTGAGGAGATTCCCGAGCCGCGCGCTTTTGCCGCCCAGCTGGCGAGCAACCTGATTCCGCAGATTGGCGGCGTCAAGGAGGAGGGCTTTACTTCCGAGGAGATGAAGCTGCAAAACGAGGGCCGCAAGATCATGCACCTGCCCGAGCTGCGCGTGAACTGCACCTGCGTGCGCGTGCCTGTGCTGCGCTCGCACTCCGAGAGCATTACGCTCGAGTTTGAACGCGATATTACGGTTGACGAGGCCCGTGCTGCGCTGGCTGCCGCTCCGGGCGTGAAGCTGGTTGACGACATGGACGCCGAGGATGCACACGATCGCTTCCCCATGCCGATGGATACGTCCGACCAGGACCTGATTTGGGTCGGACGCGTGCGCCGCGACATCTCGAACCCCGAGGCCGCGCGCGGTATCACCTTCTGGTGCTGCGGCGACCAAATCCGTAAGGGCGCGGCAACCAACGCCGTCCAGATCGCTAAGCTGCTCTGCGAGTAGTGTGACCTGTCCGGCGGGGGCCGGGCTTAGTTTTCAGAACGTCCTCGACCATGTGTGGCGCCTTGTCCTGCTCCTTCGGAGCCGCGGACAAGGCGCCACACTGGTCTGCGGAGTGTTCTGAAAACCAAGCCCGGCCCCCGCCTGCGGTGACGCTGCTGCAAGCGACCTGCGATGGGGCCGTTGTTGGTTGGGGCCGCTGGGCTGATGTGGGGGCACGTGGCTGTTGCGGGCCCTGATCCCGGCGGCGGCTTCGGCGCTTTGCGCCTGCCGCCTTGGGGGACTGTGGGGCGCGGCCGGCAGCTGCGGCGCGTTCGCGCCTGCTGCCTAGGGTGACTTTGGGGTCGATTGGGGTTGTCTGCACAATTCGCGGTATTATGTTGCGGAGTTTTGAAAGGAGCCGCTGGTGGTCACGACGACGTTTGCTTCGCCTTTGGGCGAAATCCTGCTTGCCGCTGATGGCCGCGGTTTGACGGGGCTTTGGTTTGAGGGGCAGGAGCACTTTGGCTCCACGCTTCTCAAAGAAGATCCCGAACATGTTGAAGGCGCCGATGCGGTTTCTGGTGCTGGCGGCATGTCTTCGGTGAATCCGACAAACGGTGCTGCCTCGTCGGTACTTGAGCGTTCTTGGGCTTGGCTGAATGCTTATTTTGCGGGGCAGGAGCCTCGGTTTACGCCGCCGTTGCATATGATTGGTACGGCGTTTCAGCGCGAGGTTTGGTTTGAGCTGCTTTCTATCCCGCGTGGCGAGGTCGCTACGTATGGTGAGATCGCCCAGCGTGTTGCGGCTCGACATCGTGTACCGGGAAACGAAGCACCCGTTGCGTCTCCCCGTGCCGTGGGGGCCGCGGTCGCGCGTAATCCCATTTCGATTATTGTGCCGTGCCATCGCGTGGTTGCCGCCGATGGTTCGCTCAACGGATATGCCGGCGGCCTCGACCGCAAGGAGTGGCTGCTGCGGCTTGAGGGCGCGTACGAGGAGTAACGCTCGAGCACTTTGCATAACTAGGACGCCGTGAAAGGACGAGTCACTGTCCCTTCGCGCTCGGCATGCGTCAAAGCGCTCGACACGTGCGCCTTAAGTTTGGCTAAGCCATATCCTGCGTATTTAAAAACGCGCAGGTTGAGCAGCTAAGGCTGCGCTAAGGCGGTTGACGGTACGCTATTATCGGCAGTATCAAAACCTGTATAGCCATGCGCCAAAGGAGCAACTATGAAGTTGATGCTTGCCGAGGACGAACCCGGCCTCTCCCGCGCTCTTACCGCGATTCTTCAACATAGCGACTACGAGGTCGACACCGCGCTCGACGGCCTGACGGCGCTCGAGTATCTACTCACCAACGATTACGACGCCGCAATCCTGGACATCATGATGCCCGGCATGGATGGCATTGAGGTGCTCAAGCGCACACGCGCCGCCGGTAAGCGTCTGCCCATCATTATGCTCACGGCAAAAAGCGAGGTGTCCGATAAGGTCGAGGGCTTGGATGCCGGTGCCAA
Source organism: uncultured Collinsella sp. (assembly GCA_900542555.1). Classification (GTDB taxonomy): domain Bacteria; phylum Actinomycetota; class Coriobacteriia; order Coriobacteriales; family Coriobacteriaceae; genus Collinsella. The sequence goes on along the minus strand of UQNU01000001.1, from coordinate 30,876 downwards.
CGATTACCTGACCAAGCCGTTTGCCGCCAAGGAGCTGCTTGCGCGTATTCGTGCCATGACGCGTGCCGCGACGGCAATTGACGCCACGACGCTCAGCGTGGGCAACGTGCGTCTCGACACGGCATCGTGCACGCTCGTTGGCCCTTTGGGCGAGGAGCACCTGGCCAATCGTGAGTTTCAGCTTATGGAGCTCTTTATGCGCAACGCCGGCACGCGTATGCCTACCGAGCGCCTCATGCTCGAGGTTTGGGGCGAGGACGTACCCGAAGGCGCCAATGTGGTGTGGGTCTACATCTCGTACCTGCGCAAAAAGCTGACGGCGCTGGGTGCCAATGTGGCCATCCGCGCGTCGCGCAATCAGGGATATTCGCTTGAGGTTGTCGAGGAAGGCGAACAGGCGTGAGCGTGCGCGCGTGGTGCAAACGCATGACGGAGCGGTTTCACGCTGCCTCGAGTGGTACAGGGCGGACAAATTCTGCTGACGCATTGGGCCGCCGTCTGCGTCGCAAATTCATCCTGGTTGCCATGGGTGCTGTGACCGTGGTGCTCACGCTCATCATCGCCGCCATCAACATCGTCAATTATTCGCATGTCTGCAAGATGGCCGATGCGCGTCTGGGCTATATCCTGGCGGACAAGGGCAGCATCGATTGGGGGGATGAGTCTAAAGACGATCCCGCTAATGGCAAGGATGCCGGCGATAGCCAAGCGGGCGTTCGCATCAGGCATTTCGAAGGCATGACGGCGGAGTCTCCCTTCGACACGCGCTACTTTACGGTGTCGATTGCCGGCGGGCAGGTGACCGATGTCAACACGGCTCGCATTGCCGCGGTGGGCGCCAAGCGTGCCGCCCGCATCGCTGCAGGACTGTATTCCAAGGGTTTGACCTCGGGCTTTTCTGGTAACTACCGCTATACGGTTACGGTTCAGGGCGACGAGACAACCTATGTATTCGTCGACTGTTCACGCGAGCTCACAAGCTTCCATTCGTTTTTAAGCGCGAGCGTGGCCATCAGCTGCATTGGCTGGCTGGCGGTGTTGGCAATTGTGGCGGGTGCCTCGGGCGCGGTGATTCGACCGATGGTCGAGAGCTACAGCAAGCAAAAGCGCTTTATTACCGATGCGAGCCACGAGATCAAGACGCGGCTGGCCGTGATTGATGCCGCTAACGAGGTACAGGAAATTGAGAGCGGCGAGAGTGAGTGGACGCAGAGCATTCACGAGCAGGTCGCGCGGCTGACGGCACTTACGGAGCGTCTGGTATTTTTGGCTCGCATGGACGAGGGCTCGGCGGGCTTTGCCATGACATCGTTTGATCTTTCGGAGGCGGTGGACAAGGCGGCGGCGCCGTTTGAATCGGTGGCGGTTTCGCGCGGCAAGCGGCTGTCGACGTCGATCGCGAGCGGTGTGCGGGCCCATGCCGATGCCGCGGCAGTGGCGCAGGTTGTTGAACTACTGCTGGACAACGCCACACGCTACGCAAGCGAAGACAGCGTTATCGAGCTGAGCCTGCGTGCTGTTTCGCGCGGTGCGGGCAAAGGCTCGGCCGAGCTTGTCGTTTCGAACGCCGTGGACGAGCTGCCCGAAGGCGATCTAGATCGATTGTTCGACCGCTTCTATCGTGCGGACGTGTCGCGCAGCTCCAAGACGGGCGGCTCGGGCGTGGGCCTATCCGTGGTGCGTGCCATCGCCGAAGCCCATGGTGGGAGCGCTTCTGTCTGCGGCCACGGCAACCAGATCACCTTCACCGTCCGCCTCTAAAACCTGCCAAAATGAACCTGTCCCTTTTTGGTCGGTGCGAAATGGGTAATACTAAGGAGTTATCCGACCAGATGGGAATTAATCGATGGCTTATATCGAATTCAAAGACGTCATCAAGGCGTACGGCGAGGGCGATGCCCGCATTCACGCGCTCGACGGCGCGAGCTTTACCGTTGAGCGCGGCGAGCTCGCCATTATCCTGGGCGCCTCGGGTGCCGGCAAGACTACGGCGCTCAACATCCTGGGTGGCATGGATACGGTAACCTCCGGCACTGTGACGGTGGACGGGCGCGACGTGAGCTCCGCCAACGAGGCGCAGCTCGTGGAATACCGCCGTGCCGACGTCGGCTTTGTCTTCCAGTTCTACAATCTGGTCCCCAACCTGACGGCGCTCGAAAATGTCGAGCTTGCGGCGCAGATTTGCCCCGATTCGCTCGATGCCGAGCAAACGCTTCGTCAGGTTGGCCTGGGCGACCGTCTTGCTAACTTTCCGGCGCAGCTTTCGGGCGGCGAGCAGCAGCGTGTGTCCATCGCCCGCGCGCTGGCCAAGAACCCCAAGTTGCTCCTGTGCGACGAGCCCACGGGCGCACTCGACTACAAAACCGGCAAGCAGATCTTGCAGCTGCTACAGGACACCTGTCGCAAGCAGGGCATCACGGTCATCATCATCACCCATAACTCCGCGCTGGCGCCCATGGCCGATCGCCTGATCCGCTTTAAGAGCGGCCGCGTGGAGAGCGAGACGGTCCAGCAAAATCCCGTGCCTATCGAGACGATCGAGTGGTAGCGCCCATGGACCAAGATCGCCAAAACAGCCAAAACCACGATACGGAGCACGCAGACCGCGACTGGGAGTTCGCGACCTACCGCACTGCTCAAAGCTCAAACGATATGGTCCCGACGATTTTTCGCCGTGGCATTTACCGCACAATCCGAGGCAGTCTTAAGCGCTTCTTGTCAATCGTGGTCATCACCGCGCTTGGCGTGAGCGTGATGTGCGGCCTTAAGGCGGGCTGCGAGGATCTGCGCGATTCGGTTGACGCCTACTTTGACCAGCAGAGTGTCTATGACATTAACGTGCAGTCGACCTATGGCTTTACGCGCGACGATCTTTCGGCTATCCAAGAGGTCGACGGCGTCGAGACGGCCGAGGGCATCTACACCGAGACCGCCTACACCGCCGTGGGCACAACGCGCGAGCGCGTGGTCGTGCAAAGTCTCTCCAAGGAGAACATCGATCAGCCGGTGCTCGTGAACGGCGATTTGCCCGAGAGCGCCGATGAGGTTGCGGTGACATCGAAGTTCCTGAAGGCTTCGGGCAAAAAGCTCGGCGATACCGTGAGCTTTGCCGCCAATGACGCGAGCTCGTCGAACCAAAGCGCTAAGGACCAGTTTGCCGCGGGCGATTACACCATTACGGCCGAGGTCCTCGACCCCACTGATGTGAGCTCCGACTCGACCGTCAACGACTTTCGCGCTGCTTCGGCTGCGGACTATAGGTTCTATGTGAGCGAGGATGCCGCGACATCTTCCTCCTACTCCGCCGTCCACGTGATCGTCGAGGGAGCCAAGAGCCTCAACTCCTATTCCGATGCCTACACGACAAAGATCAACGAGGTCAAGAGTAATATCGAGGAGATCCGCGACGAGCGCGAGAAGGCGCGTGTTCAGGAACTGACGGTCGACACACCGGCAAGCTTGGATGCGGCCGAGCGCCAGGCGAATATGCTCTTTGGGGTTGAGCAGGACAACATCAATCGCATGGCCGAGGGCAGCGAGGAGCGCGTTCAGGCACAGGCCGATTTGAACCAGCGCCGCGCAGCCGCCGACCAGCAATTTGCCGATGCCCGTACCGAGCTTTCCGATCTGGGCGAATGCACTTGGTACATCCAGGACCGCGATAGCATCACAAGCTACTCGAGCGTGGAGAGCGACAGCTCTTCGATCGAAGCCATCGCCACGGTTTTCCCATTCATCTTCTTTGTCGTCGCCGTGCTCATTAGCCTTACCACCGCCACGCGCATGGTCGAGGAGGAGCGCACGCTCATTGGTCTGTACAAGGCGCTCGGCTATTCACGCGGGCGTATCCTGTCCAAATACGTGAACTATTCACTGTGGGCTTGTCTGATCGGCGGCGTGCTTGGCAACATTGTCGGATTTGTGGGCCTACCACTGTTCCTGTTCACGGTGTTCGACGACATGTACTCACTGCCCCAGATGCTGCTTTCGTACGACATCGTGTCCTCAATCGTCTCGGTGGCGCTGTTTGCCGTGGGCGTGGTGGGCGCCACGATTATCGCCTGCCGCCACGAGATGGCCGAGACCCCAGCCTCGCTCATGCGTCCCAAGGCCCCGCGTGCCGGCTCGCGCATTTTGCTTGAGCGCATCGGCTTTATCTGGCACCGTATGGGCTTTTTGAACAAGGTCGCTGCACGCAACCTTTTCCGCTATAAAAAGCGCGCCTTTATGACCATCTTTGGTATCGCCGGCTGCACGGCGCTCGTGATCTGCGCTCTGGGCATCCGCGATACGTCGATAGCGCTTTCGCCCAAACAGTACGGGCATATCACGCGCTACGACTTGCTGGCGGTCGCCAATCCCGACGACTTTACGCAGACGTGCGCGGCGCTCGACGAGCGAAGCGCGGTCAAGGATTCCGGTGTGACCGTGACTTCGACGCTGCCGATTACGACCGATAACGTCACCTTTACATTTGGCGGCAAAAGCGAGACAGTGCTGTTAATCGTGGTGCCCGATGACCGCGTGAACGATCTGGACGACTACGTGCGCCTTGAGGACGAGTCCAAAGAGTCGCTGTCTTTGCGTGACGGAGATGTGTATCTGAGCAAGAGTTCACAGCTGGCGCTGGGGATTCAGCCGGGTGATACGGCGCACGTCCAGGATTCGTCGCTCAATGCTGCCAAGGTCAAAGTCAGCGACATTTCGCTCAACTATCTTGGCAACACACTCTATATGACGCAGGGCACCTATGAGCGCGCGTTCGGTCGAAGCGCGCGCCTTAACGGTGTCCTTGCGTTGCTGAAGGGCTCGTCGGCCGACCAGATTGCGTTTAGCAAGAAGATTAAGAGTGACGGCTGGCTTACGATTTCGAGTACGGCCGAGCATCAGGCGAACGCTGATGCGAACTTTACGATTATCAATTCGGTCGTGGCGCTCGTGACCTTTATGGCGGCGTGCCTGTCGTTTGTGGTTGTGTTTACACTGTCCAACACGAATATCTCCGAGCGCGAGCGCGAGCTGGCGACCATTAAGGTGCTGGGCTTCCGCCGTGGCGAGGTGCACCACTACGTCAACAAGGAGACGTTGATCCTCACGGCGATCGGCGCTGCGCTGGGCGTGCCGCTGGGCGGCTTGCTGGCCGAGAGCTTTACCTACATTTTGCAGATGCCGTCGCTGTACTTTGACGTCGAGGTCGAGCCACTGAGCTACGTGCTCGCCGTGCTGCTGGCCTTTGGCTTTACGTTTATCGTCAACCTCGCCACCAATCGTACCCTCAACAAGATCGACATGGTCGGCGCCCTCAAGAGCGCCGAGTAACCTGTCCTGGGATTCAAGTTCTAGCGAGCTGCCGACGCGCCCGCAGCAGTATTTTTGCATAAACCGCTCCGCCAAATGCATACTTTGACGGGGCGGTTGCTTTTTGCCCACAGGTACCCCAGGGGGCGCCGTGCAAATTCCGGAGTATTCAGCGTCCCGGGGTCCGCGAGCGCGGGGGCGGGTGCACAAAACCGCGCTGAAAGCCCCGATTCTGAGTCCCAACGCCTCTAGAGCCGCTCGTTTTTTTACAGGATGCGGCTCATGGTGCCTGCCTTTCGCCCAAAATCCAGTATGCAGGCACCCTCGGCTGCTGAATACTCCCAAAAATGCACGCCGCATCCTACCCCAGGCACCCGCAGCAAGAAGACGAATAGCCATGGCCTCCTTAGTTACCGCAGGAGGCCCCAGGGCTTACCTCCCAAATCTTTCCGCAGGACGGAAGGATCCCGCCGCGCGAAGCGCACGGCGGGATCCTGACATGTCCGAGGACGATTTGGGAGGTAAGCCCTGGGGCCTCCGATGAGAGCAGTTCCAGCCGAGGCTATTCGTCGCCGAAGCTGATGCCCAACGCCTTGGCCTCACGCACCAGATCGCTCTGGGGGTCGACATACTTGAGCTTGCCGGCGACATCCTCGAGCGGCATGTGGCACATCTTGCCGTCGCGCAGGGCAATCATGTAGCCAAACTCGCCGCGCAGGCAGCCAAGCGCGGCCTCGACGCCGCACTGGGTCGCAAAGATGCGGTCCTGGGCGTCGGGCTGGCCGCCGCGCTGCGTGTGACCGGGGATGGCGACGCGGGTCTCGCGACCGGTCTTGGCCTCAATCTCCTTGGCGATGTCGTACACGATTGACGGGCTCGTGCGCTCGGCGAGCTTCTTCTTGTACTCCTTCTTGGATAGCGCTGCGTCCTCCTTGGAGATGGCGCCCTCGGCGACGGCCACGATGGTAAAGCGGCTGCCGGTCTCCATGCGATGCTCGATGGTCTTGATGACGTTATCCATGTCGTAGGGAATCTCGGGAATCAAGATGACATCCGCGCCGCCCGCGACGCCGGCGTACAGCGGGATCCAGCCAACCTTGTGGCCCATGATCTCGATGACAAACACGCGGCCGTGGCTCGAGGCGGTAGTGTGGATGTCGTCGATGCACTTGGTGGCGACGTCAATGGCGCTCGTAAAGCCAAACGTCAGCTCGGTGCCCCAGGTGTCGTTATCGATGGTCTTGGGCAGGGCGATAACGTTGAGGCCCTCTTCGCGCAGACGGTTGGCGGTCTTGGTGGAGCCGTTGCCGCCCAGCATAAACAGGCAGTCGAGCTGCAGCTTATGATAGGTGTGGACCATCGCGGGCACCTTCTCGACGCCGTCGGCCTCGGGGGTATCCAGGCGCTTGAACGGCGTGCGGCTCGTGCCCAGGATGGTGCCGCCGCGGGTGAGGATGCCGCTAAAATCGGCGGGCGACATGACGCGGAATCTGCTGTAGATAAGGCCCTGGTAGCCGTCCTCAAAACCATAGATCTCGATAGGCTCTTCGCTATTGGTCATAAGCGTTTTGACGATGCCGCGCATAGTGGCGTTGAGCGCCTGGCAGTCGCCGCCACTGGTAAGAAGACCGATCCTAAGCATGATGAATCCTTCCGGGCAAGTTATAACATGCGCATAAGTTTACCCCCGCACACTGTTGATACGGGGGTAAAACGTGTTAGCTCAAGCGTAGAGAAATGTAAGCAATGTTAGAAATTCGCAAGCCGGTGGGCAACGCGGAATTAAGCACGGAATGAAGAGTGCGGCGCTGGCGTGGCGGGGTATGCTGGAGGGGACCATCAACCCAGCGAAAGGGGAGAGCATGACGGATCAGGAAACGCCCGAGCGCGCGCACGTGACGGCCGACGATATCGAGGCCGCCAACGACCTTATCGACTTTATCGAGGCATGCCCCAGCATGTTCCATACGGCGGCGACCATTATGGCCGAGCTCGACGAGGCGGGCTTTACCTACCTGCCCGAGAACGCGGCATGGGACATCGAGCCGGGCGGGCGTTATTACACGCAGCGCAACACCTCGAGCGTCGTTGCCTTTAAGGTGGGCGAGGACCTGGCTGCTACGTGGGGCGAGGACGGCGTTGCCGGCGACTATCATTTTCAGCTCACGGCGTCGCACAGCGATTCGCCGACGTTTAAGGTCAAGGCTGTGCCCGAGCTCGACGGCGCAGGCGAGACGCTGCGTCTGAACACCGAGGCCTACGGCGGCATGATCGACTACACCTGGTTCGATCGTCCACTGGCGCTCGCGGGCCGCGTGCTGGTGCGCGAGGGCGACCGTATTGAGAGCCGCCTGCTTGCCACCGAGCGCGAGGTTGCCATTATTCCGAGCCTTGCCATCCATATGAACCGTGGCGTTAACGAGAGCTTTGCTCCCAACCGAGCCGTTGACCTGTGCCCGCTCATCAGCGCCGGTGAACTCAAGCAGGGAGATTTTGACGCTCTGATTGCCGATGAGCTGGACGTTGAGCCCGAGCAAATTTTGGGCCGCGATCTGTTCCTGGTCAATCGTCAGGATGCGCGCATTTGGGGCTGGGCCGACGAGTTTATCTCGACGCCCAAGCTCGACGACCTGGCCTGCGCCTACACCTCGCTGCAGGCATTTTTGGGTGCCGAGAACGCGCGCGACGTTTCGGTCTTCTGCTGCTTCGATAACGAGGAGGTTGGCTCCGAGACCAAGCAAGGAGCCATGTCGACGTTCTTGGCCGACGCGCTGCGCCGCATTAACGGATCACTGGGCTTTGACGACGAGTCGTACCATCGCGCCCTTGCCGCCTCGATGCTCGTGAGCTGCGACAACGCGCATGCCGTGCACCCCAACCACGCCGAGAAGTGCGATGTTCGCAACCAGGTCGTACTCAACGGCGGTATTGTCATCAAGGAAGCCGCCAACCAGCACTACTGCACCGATGCCTTTAGCCGCGCGGTGTTCCAAGCCATCTGCGATGACGCCGACGTGCCCACGCAGGCCTTCGCCAACAAGAGCGATATGGCGGGCGGTTCGACCCTGGGCAACCTGTCGAACATGCAGGCGAGCATGCATGCCGTTGACGTGGGCCTGCCGCAGCTTGCCATGCACTCGAGCTACGAGACCGGCGGCGTGCGCGACGTGATGTACGCCATCCGCGCTCTCACCGCCTTCTACGAGCGCAACCTAACCATCAACGGCGCCGAAAGTGTGGAGCTCTAAAACCTACCAAAAAGGGATGTTAATTTTGGCAGGTTTTATCTGGGCAAATGCTTCAACGCCAACGACAAGACGGAACTGCTAGGACTTCATAGGCAGAGCCTGCGCTAGTCAGATCCCGCAGGTCGAATAAAAGTCAGCGAGAGCCCGCCGTTTGAGCCAAAGTGCCGTGAAATGAAAAGGCGCTGACCTTCTGGTCGCGCCTTTAAAATTGAACGGCAGATTGGCCAAACGGCGGGCTCGCAGCGTCGGCTCATTACGCCGTTTGTAAAACGGCGTAATTCTTAATGTTCAATCCAACAGCGCAGGGTCTCGCCGGCTTGCAGGTGACGCAGATTCTCCGCGGCAATGTCGACCACATTGTTGAGCGTGGCTGCCAGGTGGAACCAGCCGGAGACGTGTGGCGTGATGAGCATATTAGGCGCATCCCACAGTGGGCTTGTCTCAGGCAACGGTTCGGGGTCGGTGACGTCGACCGCGGCGCCGGCGAGATGTCCCGACTCCAAGGCGGCAACCAAGTCGTCGGCGACCACAAGGTCGCCGCGGCCGCCGTTGGCAAAGAAGGCGCCCGGTTTCATCGCGGCGAAGAACTCGGCGTTCGCCAGGCCGCGGGTCTCGGGTGTGCTCGGCATAAAAGATGCGACGACGTCTGCCTCCGCCAAGCGCTCAGACAGGGCATCCATGCCGTCCATGTCCTCAAACACAATGGGGTAGACGAGCGGATGGCGCTTGATGCCGCGGACGTGCGCACCCATGCCACGGCAGAGCGTGGCAAAGTGGCCGCCGATATCGCCCGCGCCCAGCACCAGCACGTTGGCGTTTTTGAGCGAGGTAACCGGCCCCAAATCCTTCCAGCGATGCTCACGCTGCAGATCGTGATAGCCGGGCAGACGCTTCATCATAGACAGCACCATGGCAAACATGTGCTCGCTCACAGCCTGGCCGTAGGCGCCCACCGAGCAGGAAAGCTTAGCGTCGGCTGGCACGGTGCCGGCGGCAAGGTAGTCGTCATAGCCGGCGGTCTGCAATTGCAACAGCTGGAGATGCTCGCATGCCGTGAGCATGCCAGGGTCGATGTTGCCCAGGATCACGTCGGCATCGGCGACCTGCTCGCGCGTGGCGGCGTCGGGGCTCGTGTAGATAAAGTCCTCGCCCGGAGCGCTCGACTCAAGAATTGCGCGATGACGGTCGTTGACGGGCAGCAAAACCAGAATGTTCACAAGCAGTCCTCTCCGCTCGACCTGCCAAAAAGGGACAGGTTTATTTTGGCAGGTTATATCAGGCGAAACGTTCAAATAAAACGCCGGATGCAAGACGAGGGTGCCCGTCAGCATCCGGCGCATCTACGGCTACCAGCTCAGCAGCTCGTAGCCGTCCTCGGTCACCACGAGCTGTACCTCGCACTGGGCCGAATCGCTACCGTCCTTGGTGCGTACGCACCAGCCGTCGCCCTTGCTAATCTTAATGTCGGGCGCTCCGGCGTTGACCATGGGCTCGATGGTAAAGATCATGCCCGGAGCCATGATGGTGTCCACATCGGGTGCCTCGGTGGTAAAGCCCACAAACGGGTCCTCGTGGAACTCCTTACCGATGCCGTGCCCGCCGTACTCGCGCACCACGCTAAAACCGGCGTCCTCGACCGTCTTTTGCACGGCCTCGGCCATAACGGACAGCGGTAGCCATGGCTTGACGGCGGCCAGACCCGCCTCCACGCTGGCACGGGTGACCTCGACCAGGCGCTGGCGCTCGGCCGAGACCTCGCCGATACAGAACATGCGGCTCGAATCGCTAAAGTAACCGTCCAGGATCGTGGAGCAGTCCACGTTGATGATGTCGCCCTCGTGCAACACGTCCGTATCGCAGGGGATACCGTGGCAGACCACGTCGTTGATCGAGGTGCACACGCTCTTGGGATAGCCCTCGTAGTTGAGGTCGGCCGGCGTGCCACCGTGCTCGACGGTGTAGTCGTAGATCATCTGGTCAATCTGGTTGGTGGTCATGCCCGCGGCGATGTGTTCGCCTACGTAATCGAGCACGCCCACGTTGATAGCGGCCGAGCGCTTGATGCCTTCGATATCGTCGGGCGTCTTGTAGAGCGTGCGGGGCAGAACCTCCCAGCCCTCTTCCCACAAGCGCTCGAGGCGCTCATCAAAGGCGCTATGGCATTTCTTATATTTTTTGCCGCTGCCGCACCAGCAGGCGTCGTTGCGGCCGGGCACTGGTCCATTGTCAAACATGGCTAACTTCCTTTCATTCGCAGCTAGTATAGCCCACCCACGCATCCATAAAAGTTGCGGTGATATAGTTCCTATTTAAGCGTTTTAACAGCACAAATAGGAACTATATCACCGCAACTGATGGAGCGGGGTGGTGGGCACTAGCTGCTGCGTGGTTTTGTTAGTAGCTCACCTGGCAGGGAATGCCGAGGGCTTGGACGCGCGCGGCAATGGCGTCGAGGACGTCGGGCGCTGCTTTGGTAAGGCCGGCGATCGGTGTCTCGCGCGCCACCGTGTAGATGGTCGCTTCTTGTGGGCGAATGCGCTCAAGCGCCGCGAGCCAGGGGCCGACGTACTCCTCGCCGGTGTTATCGATAGACTTGCCCCGGTACTCGCCGGTCAAAAAGATCGTCTGGATAATAACGTGACCGTCAAAGCTTGCGAACGTCTCGATCTGGTGCTCGACGTCGTAGGGGCCAACGGGCTGGTCGAGCAGCTGGATAAACGCCGGGTCGACGGTATCGAGCTTGAGGATGTTGTCGTCGACCATCATGAGCGCGTCGTGCACCTCGGGGCGATCGGCGCGCGTGCCGTTGGAGAGCACGGCGATCTTGGAGTTTGGGGCAAGCTCGTCGCGCAGCGCGATGGCGCCGGCGATGGCCTGCGGAAACTCCGGTGCGGCGGTGGGCTCGCCGTTGCCTGCGAAGGTGATCACATCGGGGAGCTCGCCCTCGGCTGCCATCTCGTGCAGCTTTGCCTCGAGCGCGTCGAGTACCACAGCAGCTGTGTTGTACGGCTCATGGCAGGGGCGCTCGGCGTTGAGGCCGTTTTCGCAGTACATGCAGTCGAACGTGCAGATTTTGCCGCTGGCCGGCATCATGTTGACGCCGAGCGAGAGACCAAGGCGACGGCTGCGAACGGGCCCAAAGATGGGGCTGTCATTCAAAAACGTAGACATAGGCATATGCTCCTCAAGACAATTGTGCCTAAGCATAGCATCGGCTCCAAAGCAAGGTGCGGGCTCTTGCTTTACAAGTTTCGTTTTTTCACGTCGCTCATTATGCCGTGCCATGAAAAGCCTCGGGTCGGGTACAGTTAATCTGTTAACAAGGCGTAAGGCAATACGGGTCCATCCAACCGTACTGACGTGCAACTGGATGGGCGTTGATGATGGGGGCACAACATGGATTTTACGGTCGAGAATGCGGGCACCACGATTGCCTGTCGCGAATATGCCGGCCCGGATGTGTCGCCTGATGCTCCTGCCTTGGTGTGCGTGCACGGCGCTTGTGTCGACGGCACATTTTTCGACGGTATCGCTTGTGAGCTCAGCCGCAACTACCGCGTAATTGCCTACGACCGCCGCGGCTGCGGTGGCAGCAGCGATGCGGCAGACGGCAGCTATGATCTTGCCGCTCAGGCCGCCGACCTGCAAGCCGTGATCGAACACGTTGGCGCTCCGGCAAATGTGCTTGCGCATAGCGCCGGTACGTTGGTGGCGCTGGAGCTTCTTCGCACCGAACCCCATCTCGTCGCCCGTGCGATTCTGCATGAGCCGGCTGTGTCGGCCGAAGGCGTCGGTATGGGCGCAGCTCCGGTTTTGCTCGATATGATTGCGGCTGGAAAGGTTTCAAGGGCGCTCCGGCTTTTCTTGGGAGCCCTCGGCGACCTGGACCCCGAGGCTCCCGGGACGACCGAAGCGGAAGCCAAACATGCCCTGCGCAATGGTCGTTGCTTTATGGCCAATGAATACGGAACAAATATGACATATGCTCCCGACTGGGAGCGCGCCCGCGAATCAAAGGCGGTGTCGGCCGTGTTTTTGGGTGAGCTTTCGGTCGATACGCCCCGCGAGGCTGGCACGCGAGCGGCTGCCGAATATCTCGATTGCCCCCTTGTGACGATCCCGGGCGCGCATAACGGTCTGCGCGATCGCCCCGTTACGGCGGCAAACGCCGTTCGCGATGTCTTGGAGCGTTAGCACGCTCGATGACCTGCGGGGAGGGAGGACTGTTAGCGTTTCGTCATTGTTAACGAATGCGCCAATAACCACGCGTCCGCGACTCCATTACCGCCGTTTGCCAGGTCATAAAAATGTAACAGCATTCACGTGCTTACCTGCATCGGCAAGGTGTTACCCTTGTAGCATTTGGAACCCACCGCTACCATGCGAAACTATCGAAAGGGCCCCATATGCTCAATAATCACGAGGTCAATCTAACCGACGAGGAGGCTGCCGCTGAGGTCGCCCGCGTCGCGAAGACCTACCCCGTGGTGCGTTTGCTGTCGGCCGATCAGATTAAGAGCGAGCCTAACTGCCTGCTTGCCGGCGATCGCTGCCCTTGTCTGCGTCAGTCGAGTCTTGAGGCCTTGGCAGATTCGGGTGAGGTGTCGGAGCAGCTGCTCAACGATGGCGTTGAGTACCGCGCCCGTCTGCGTCCTCTAAAGGTCGAGGGCGAGCCTCACGTCCTGCTGATGGTGCGTCCGATTGATGAGCAAGAGGCTGCAGAAGAGGACCTCGTCTACACCGACGTGCTGACGAGTGTGCGCAATCGCCGATATTACGAGGAAAAGCTCCGTAGTGCCCGCATGAATGCCGGCGTTGCGGTGATCGACCTTGATGATTTTAGGGTCTTCAACGATACGTGTGGCCGTCATGCCGGCGACCTTGCGCTCGGTGCTGTGGCGACGGCCATACGCAGCGGAATTCGTTCGACTGACGAGCTCGTACGCTATGGCTGCGACAAGTTTGTGGTTGTCATGCCCAATATTCCCTCCGATGACTTCACCCGTCGCCTGCATCAGGTGTCCGATGCCGTTCATGCCACGATTGTTCCGGGCCATGAGTACGTGAGCTTGACGGCATGTGTTGGTGGCGTTCGCATTCATGGCGAGACGGTCGATGAGGGCGTTGGCCGCGCTGTCCAGTTATTGAGCCGCGCTAAGGCAAAAGCCGGTACGGTCGTGACCGATGCCGATTCCATCGAAGCCTTCCAAAGCGAAAAGCCTTTGGTGCTTATTGTCGATGACTCCGAGATGAACCGAGCCATTCTCAACGAGATGCTCAAGGACGAGTATTGCATCCTCGAGGCCGACAACGGTCGTACGGCGCTCGACATGGTCGAACGCTATGGCGATGAGTTGTCGCTCGTGCTGCTGGATATTGTCATGCCGGGCATAAGCGGCTTTGAGGTGTTGGCCGATCTGTCTCGCCGATCGGGTATCGACAATCTGCCTTTCATCATGATTTCGAGCGAAGATTCCGATGATATGGTTCTGCGCGCGTACGAGCTGGGCGCCTCGGACTATATCAACCGCCCGTTTGACTCCCGTGTCGTGCGCCGCCGTGTAAGCAACACCATCCGCCTATACGCCAAACAGCGCCGCCTGACGAGCCTGCTGTCCCAGCAGTACAACGAGCGCGTCAAGAACAGTCGCATGCTCATCGACATCATGGCCGGCGTCATGGAGCTTCGCAACGGCGAGAGCGGCAGGCACGTTACGAACATCGAGAAGCTGACCGAGCTGCTGCTTGACTGCCTGGTCCAGCGTAGCGACACGATCTCCCTCGACAATGAGGAGCGCTCCACGATTGCCCTGGCTTCGGCGCTGCACGATATTGGCAAGATGGCGATTGACGATGCGATCCTCAACAAGCCCGGGCGCCTTACGCCCGAGGAGTTCGAGATTATGAAGACGCATACCACGATGGGCGCCGACATGTTGCTTGAGCTGGGTCGCCATCACGTCGGCAATGCGCTTATGGAATATGCGTACCAGATTGCGCGTTGGCACCACGAGCGCTGGGACGGCAAGGGCTATCCCGATGGCCTTAAGGGCAACCAGATTCCCATCGCCGCACAGGTGGTTTCGGTGGCCGACGTGTATGATGCGTTGACGAGTGTGCGCGTGTACAAGGGCGCCATCCCGCACGAGGAGGCTATCCAGATGATCCTGGACGGTAAGTGCGGCACCTTTAACCCGCTGTTGCTCGACTGCCTGCTCGAGGTGCAAGACCGTATCGCCGAGACGTTGGCGCGCCCCGCCGACGTTGTCGCGTTTCCCACGATTTAGTTTGACCAAAGGAGTTTTAATCCATGATTTCCATGCGTGAGGCGTATGAGAAGATCGGCGCCAATTATGACGACGCGTGCGCTCGGCTGATGGGCGAGGAAATGCTTGCCCGCTTTGCCCTCAAGTTTTTGGATGACGAGAGCATGGACAAGCTGGAGGCCGCCATGGCGGCGGGAGACGCCGAAGGTGCGTTTATGGCAGCGCACACGCTCAAGGGCGTGAGTCAGAACCTGGGATTCGATAATCTGTACGAGCCGGCGGTCGTGGTGACCGGGGCGCTGCGCGGCGCCGATGCCGTTGACGGCGCTCGCGAGGGAATGCATGCGTTGCAGCAGCAATATGCGGCCACGTTGTCGGCCCTGCGCGAAGCGGCCGAATAAGAGCTTGCGAGCCTTGGGCTGCGCGCCTGTCGCGTATAGGCAAAAGGGCGCCCCGTCGGACCATGTGGCCGGCGGGGCGCCCTTATCTGTTATGCGGTTCGCGAACTAGCGGGTCTGCTTTACCTTGGCCGCCGCCTCGACAAACGACTTCCACAGGTTAAAGTCGGTCTCGAGCGTCTTCCACGTATACTCAGGGTGCCATTGCACGCCCAGGCAGAACGGCTGGCCTTCGACTTCGATGCACTCGGGAACGCCGTCGGTTGCCTTGGCGACCAAGCGCGTGCTCTTACCCAGACGATCGACGCAGCAGTGATGTGCGGAGTTGGTCTGGATCAGCCTGTGCCCGCCAACCGCGCGCTCCAGCAGCGAGCCCGGCACGACCTCGACAGGATGCACAGGGTCGTTGAGCACGTGGGTATGGCGCCACTGCGTGCGGCCCTCGCGCGCGCCTAGGCTCGGCACGTCCATGCACAGGGTGCCGCCGGTGGCGACATTGAGCAGCTGCGTGCCTCGGCAGGTGGTAAAGAGCGGCTTCTTGGCGCGAAGTACCTCGTTAACCAGCTTAAACTCAAAACGGTCGCGAATCTCGCAGCAGAGGGTGGGGTCGTAGGGTCGATCATCGCCCCAACGTTTGGGATTGACATCGGGGCCGCCGGGAATGGCGATGCCGTCGGCGATATCGATGTAATGACGGATGACCTCAATGTCCTCGGTGATGGACATCTGCAGCGGCAGACCGCCGGCGGCAAGAATGGCGTCGACAAATACGCTCGCAATCTCCTCGTTGGGGGAGAGCGTCTCGCTCAAATAGGGCTTCGCTTCTTCCCAGCGTGGTGCTACCAGGATAAGCGGGCGGTCAGCGGGATCGACGTCGACGTGCGGAGTGTAGGACGATGAGGTGCGGGTTCCGATCATGGGTGCGGCTTTCGAATCCGGGTGGACATGGCACAGGGGTGGCGCGGGACAAACGTTACTGATGAATTTGCCCGCGTGGCAATTGGGCTAGTGGCCCTTAATGGAGTTGAGGAAGTCCTGGGCGCGCTTGGTCTGGGGGTGGTCGAAGAACTCGTCGGGTGTGCCGGTTTCCACGATCTGGCCGTCGGCCATAAACACGACGCGGTCGGCCACGCGGCGGGCGAAGTTCATCTCGTGCGTGATGACGATCATCGTCATGCCCTGCTGGGCCAGACGGACCATGACCTCGAGCACCTCGTTGATCATTTCGGGGTCAAGGGCGCTCGTGGGCTCGTCAAAAAGCATGGCCTTGGGTTGCATGGCAAGCGAACGTGCGATGGCTACACGCTGTTGCTGGCCGCCCGAGAGCTGTGCGGGCACCTTATCGGCCTGCTCGGCAACGCCCACGCGGCCCAGCAGGTCCATGGCGCGCTCACGAGCTTCCTCCTTGGAGACGCCCAGCACATCGACCGGTCCCAGCATGACGTTCTGCAGTACGGTCATATGTGCAAACAGGTTGAACTGCTGAAATACCATGCCCAGCTCGGCACGCATGCGGGCAAGATCCTTGCCCTCCTGCGGCAGGGGCTCGCCCTCGATGAGGATTTCGCCCGAGTCGATGGTTTCCAGGCGGTTGATGGTTCGGCACATGGTCGACTTGCCCGAGCCCGAGGGTCCGATCACAACGACGACCTCGCCGCGGTCGACCGAGAGATTGATGTCGTTGAGAACGTGCAGATCGCCGTAGTGCTTATCGACGTGCCTGAGCTCGATCAGCGGCTGATTGCCGGTGGAAGAGGTGCTCTGTGCCATGGTGCTCGGCTCCTTATGACTCGAAATGGTAAAGCGTTAGCGGATGATGGTCGCGCCGGTCTTGTGCGAAACGTAGACAGCGGCCTTGTTAATCGCGACGTTGATGAGGATGTAGATGACCGCGATCACCAGGTAGACCGATACGAGGGCGTCGTAGTTGGTAATGAGCACGCGGGCATTTTGCATGAGGTCGGGGTAGCTCACCACGTAGGCAACGGTGGTGTCCTTGACTACGACCACAAGCTGCGAAATCAAGGACGGAATGATAAACCGAATAGCCTGCGGCAACACGATTTTAAAGGTGATTTTGGCCTTGGAGAGACCGAGCGCTTGGGCTGCCTCGACCTGACCGCGCGGCACGGCATTGACGCCGGCGCGGAAAATCTCGGCCAGCACGCCGGCTGCGGCGAGCGCGACGGGAAGCGTGAGCATCCAAAACGACGGCAGCGAGATCTTGTACTGCGGTAGCACCAAAAAGAAGAAGTAGATGAACAGCAGGCTCGGCACGCCGCGGAAGAAGTCGGTAAGCACGCGGCAGACCAGCTGCAGCGGCTTAATGTCGCTGGTGCGGCCGAGCATGAGGGCGAGGCCCAGCACCAGCGCAATGGCGCCCGCGGTCAGTGCGACCTTGACGGTGCCCTCAAAGCCGGCGAGCAGGAACTTCCAGGTGGTGAGGTGCGTAAAGAAGTACCAGTAGTGGACCGAAAGCTGACCGGTCACATAAAAGCGCTGCAGTACCAAGGTGATGAGCGCTGCCACGGCAACCAATGAGATGGCGGTGCCGATGCGAATCTTGACGCGCATCTTGGGGCCGGGAGCCTCGTAGAGCGCATCACGCATGGTAAGCGCAGGGGAGGAATGCTTGCTCATCGGAGGATCCTCACCTTCTTATCGATATAGTTGCCAATGTGGCTCACCACAAAGGCCGTGCCCAGGTAGCCGAGCGCCGAGATAAAGAACGCGGCGACGCCGCCAAGTGAGCGCGTGTTGATGTAGCTCACCACGCCGGTGAGCTCTTGCGGCTTAAGCGGCACCTGGCTGCCGAGCGCGGTGGTGAGCATGACGGCGATAAAGAGGTTGGTCATGGGCAGCACGCTCGAACGCAGCGCCTGCGGAATCACGATCTTGGCGAGGATAAGGCTGAAGCTCATCCCCAGCGAGCGGGCGGCTTCCACCTGGCCGACGCCGACGGTGTTGATGCCGCTCATAAAGTTCTCGGAGCCAAAGGCCGAGCCCAAAAGGACCGTGGCGACGATAACGCAGGTGCGGTAGGGCAGAACGACCTTGAGCGGCGGCAGCGCATAGACGACGATGATGAGCAGCGCGATGCCGGGGATGTTACGGAAGACCTGGACATACAGGTCGCCAAAGACGCGCAGCGGCTTGAGCGGCGACACGCGCATCACGGTGACGGCGACGGCCAGCACCATGGCGATGGCAAACGACTCAAGCGTCATGCCCCAGGTTGCTAGCAGCGCGTCGATATAGTTCTGGCCATAGAGCGACCAGAGTTCGGAGAGACTCATGCGGACCTCCCGCCGGTAAGGAAAGGGGCTCCCGTGTGTACGGAAGCCCCGACAACTCAGTGAGGAAACAGTTTACCGCAATAAAGCGCATCGTGCGTTTCCGTATGGTTTCGTTGCGGCCGTTACCAGGCTCGCTGCCTAGGCGCCGATCTCGGGCAGCTCGGGAACATTGGTGTCGCCCGTACGGTCGCCGATGCAGATCTGCCACAGTTCAGTCCAGGTGCCGTCGTCCTCGATCTTCTTAAGGAAGTCGTTGACAAAGGCGACGCCGTCGGAATCGAGCGGCAGACCGATACCATAGGGCTCCTTGCTGCCGAAGGGCTTGCCGGCGATCTTGTACTTACCGGGCTCGCGGACCAGGGCGCTCTGCTGCATGTTGTTATCGATGACGTAGACGTCAACGCGGCCCTGCTGGAGTGCCTGGCGGGCCTCCTCGTCGGTCTTGAACTCCTGCTGGCTGGCCTTGGGGGCGAACTCCTCCAGGATGGCGGGGCCGTTGGAGCCGGACTGGACGGCGACGTTCTTGTCGGCCAGGTCGTCGACGCTCTTGATGTCGTCGTTATCGGCGAGCACCAGGATGGCCTGCTGGGTGTAGTAGTAGGGGCCGGCGAAGGAGACGAGCTTCTTGCGTTCGTCAGTGATGGTGTAGGTGGCAAAGACAGCGTCGACCTGGCCGTTCTGCAGGACGGACTCGCGCGTGTCCGAGGTCACCTGGGTGATCTCGACCTTGTTCTCGCCCAGAATGTAGTTGGACAGGAGCTGTGCGATGCCGGCGTCAAAGCCACGGGTCTGACCGTCTTTCTCGTTGAGGAGGGAGAAGAGCGTAGAGGTCTGAACGCCGCCAATCTTAAAGACACCGGCGTCCTTGACGGCCGTGGCCCAGGTGCTGGCGGCGATGGCATCGTCATCGGCCTTGGGGCCGTTGTCGACGAGCTTGTCGAATGCCTTAGCGTCGAGCGTGGTGGAAGCCTCGGTATCCTCGGAGCTCTTGGAGGAACCGGCGGCGGAACCCTTGTCGGCCTCGACGCTGGTGTCGGAGCAGCCGGCAAGACCAAGGCCGGCGACGGTTGCGAAGGTGGCGGCAACGAAGCCGCGGCGGTCGAGAACGACCTGCTGGGAGAGGTTCTTGCTCATGGTAGAACACCTTTCTCAATAAAATCCCTAGCGGTTGAGTAGAGTTATACCCTATCGCGCTCAAATGGGTCAACACGAAATAACTCAGAAACATACTTACCTTATGGGTTATTCTACCTACCAAAAAGGATAGGTTTATTTTGGCGGGTTTTATCTGGGCAAACGTCGATTATTACGGCTGAGATAGCGTTTTGCCGACGGCATGATCGCTCGCAGCGGTCGCTATAATGGCGGCAACGCGACGCATATATAAGTAAGGAGATCGCGTATGAACGGTTATTCGTTTTTCGCACCGACCAAGGTGTTGTTTGGTGCGGGCAAGTTGAGCGAATTGGGTGCGCAGAAGCTGCCCGGCACCAAAGCGCTCATCGTTACGACCGGCGGCAACTCGGTCAAGCGCTTTGGATACTTAAGGCGCGTGGAGGCTGAGCTCGAACGCGCCGGCGTGGCGCACGAGCTGTTCGATCGCATTGAGCCTAACCCGCTGCGCGATACCGTCAACGCGGGTGGCTGGGTGGCGCGTACCCATGGCTGCGACTTTGTCCTGGCGCTCGGCGGCGGCTCGGTCATGGACGGCAGCAAGGGCATCTGCGCGGTGGCGACCAACCCGCATGCCGATGCCGAGGGTAACGAATGCCCCGGTGACATTTGGGACTTTGTGAATGGCGGCACTGCGCTCGGCCTGCCGATCCCCAACGATCCGCTGCCGCTTGTTTGCGTGACAACCACGGCGGGTACCGGCTCCGAGGTCGATGCGGGCGGTGTCCTGTCCTGCGAGGACAATGACGAGAAACTTCGCCTGGGCGATCCGCGCCTGTTTCCGGTGCTTTCGATCGTTGATCCCAAGCTCATGGTGAGCGTTCCGGCACGTCTGACCGCCTATCAGGGATTCGACGCCCTGTTCCATTGCGTTGAGTGCTACATCTCAAATACCAACACGCCCATGGGTGACATGGTTTGCCGCGAAGGCATCCGCCGTGCCGCCGCGGCACTGCCTACGTGCGTCAATAATGGTGATGACCTGGAGGCACGCTCGAGCCTCGCGTTTGCCAACACGCTCGGCGGTTACGCCATGGATGCCTCGGGCACCACGGGCTCGCATGGCCTTGAACATGGCATGAGCGCGCATCATCACGACTTGCCGCACGGTGCCGGCCTCATTATGATCGCCCGCGCCTATCACACGTGGATGATCGATCACGGTGCCGCACCCGAGCGCTATATCGACATGGCACGCCTGATGGGCAATGCCGCCGCAGATGATCCGCAAGATTTTGTGATTGAGCTCACGCGCCTGATGGAGGTCTGCCATGTGGCCGACCTTGCCATGAGCGAGTGGGGGATTACGGTCGAAGAGTTGCCGGCCATCGCGCACAATGCCCTGACGACCAACGGCGTTCTGTTTAGCCACGACCCCGTGACGCTGACCGACCCCGACGTCGTAGAAATTCTCAAGCGAAGCTATCGATAATTGCCTTGCTGCTTTGTCTCAATCTGTAACAGGTAGACGAGGAAATGGGTTCTAGATGTTAAAGATTGAGATAATCGCGTCGCGAAAGCAAAAACCTCCGCAGGGGTGCTTTCCTTGCGGAGGTTTTTCTTACTCGTTGAGTAGCCTTACGGCTTCGGCGGCCATGTTCTCGACCGTCATGCCGTTCTGCGCGAGCAGCTCGTTGGGGTCGTAGCGGTCGGGGAAGCCCTTGGCGATGCCGAAGGTACGCGTGCGCACTGGCGTGCAGGCCAAGTAGCACGCGACGCGCTCGCCCCAGCCGCCGTCCAAGATGCCGTCCTCGAGGGTGACGACAACGCGATGCTCGGCGGCAAGGCTGTCGAGGAACTCGCGGTCGAGCTCGGTTGCAAAGCGCGGGTTGACGAGCGTGGCCTCGATACCGTACTCGGCAGCCAAGCGGTTTGCCACGCGCTCGCCCAGCTCAAAGAAATCGCCAAGCGCAAGCACAGCAACATCGCGGCCCTGACGCACGACGTCGTAGCGCACGACGCCATAATCGGCGCCCTCGGCGGGCGCCAGATCGGGGCGGCTTACCAGGCCGATGCCCGGTACGCGGATCGCCACGGGATGCTCGCGGTGGTCGAGTGACCAGCTCAGCATGGATAGGTATTCTTCCATGCAGACCGGTGCCAGGTAGCGCATGTTGGGAAGTCCGCCCAGCATGGAAATATCAAAGAACGAAAGATGCGTCTCGGACGTGGTGCCATAGATTGACGCACCAAACACCAAAATGGTTGCGGGGGCGTCGTTGAGGCACAGGTCGTGCCACAGCTCGTCGTAGGCGCGCTGCAAAAACGTACCGTACACACCAAAGACTGGCTTGGCGCCGGCGCTGGCGAGCGCGGTGGCAAAGGTGACGGCGTGCTCTTCGGCAATGCCCACGTCGACAAACTGCTTGTCTGCCGCGGCGCGAAGCTCGGGCGTAAAGCCCATGATATAGGGTGTGGCAGCCGTGATAGCGACAACCTGCGGGTCGTTCGCAATAGCGGCGTTGAGTGCCTCGCCCGTAATATCGGCATAGGTGCGCGGTGCGGGCTCGCTCGGGTGGCCCGGGCAAAGTTTGCGGCCGGTTGCCATATCGAAGGGCCCCACATGATGCCAGTGCTCGGGGTCGCTCTGGGCTGGCTCAAAGCCCTTGCCCTTGGCGGTGGAGACATGCAGCACGATGGGATGATCGATATCGCGCAGCTCCTGCAGCGTATCGACCAGCGCTTGGACATCGTTACCGGCGTCCAGGTAGCGATAGTCGAGCCCCAGCGCGCGGAAAACGTTGCGCTCACAGGTGCCGTTGCTGGCGCGCAGCTCGGCCAGATTGCGATAGAGGCCACCGTGGTTTTCGGCAATGGACTGGTCGTTATCGTTGACGATGATGATCAAGTTGCTGTCGAGCTCGGCGGCATTGTTAAAGCCCTCAAACGCCAGGCCGCCCGAAAGCGAGCCGTCGCCAATAACGGTAATGACGTTATACGTGTCACCCGCCAGGTCGCGCGCGTGGGCAAGGCCACAGCCCAAGCTCACCGAGGTCGAGGTATGCCCCATGGCAAACAGGTCGTGCTCGGACTCGTCGGGATTGGCAAAGCCAGAAGCCTCACCATAACGCTCCGGGTCGATATAGGTGTACGCGCGCCCGGTCAGCGCCTTGTGGGCGTAGGTCTGGTGCGACACGTCAAAGACAATTTTGTCGGTGGGGGAGTTAAACACGCGATGGAGCGCGACCGTGAGCTCAACGACGCCCAGGTTGGGGGCAACGTGTCCGCCGACAGCGGCGGAGCTTTCGAGGATGGCGTGGCGAATCTCGCCGCAGAGCAGCGGAAGCTCGGCGCGGTCGAGAGCCTTGACGTCCTCGGGCGTTGTCGTTTGCGTAAGCAGCATCGTTGTGGGTTACTCCATGCGAATCGAGCGCCGGCGCTCCCTCGGCCGACACAATTGCACAAGACAGTCTCGCACATTTTGGCGTTTGATATGTGACGGCGGCGCGGTAATTCGACAACTGGTGGGGCAAAACGTTTTGTCCGATGCCATACTGATAGATTCGATGATGATTTTTTCAATACGTGCAGGCCGTGGCTTGCCGCCGTGAGCCGCTGGAAGGAGGCAGCATGTCCGATGCCGTTCGTGCCGAGAAAATCGCGCACGAGGTCGACGATGCCGCCCGCCAGCTCGCCCAGGCGGGCCGCTTGGACCTGACACGCGAGTTTATCCAGCATGGCGACGTGACGGTCTATGCACATGTGACCTCGGTGGCACGGGCAAGTCTGTCCTTTGCCGAGCACTTGGGCCGTGCTGGCATTTCGATCGACCGCGCCTCGCTGCTGCGCGGAGCCTTGTTACACGATTACTTTCTCTATGACTGGCACGATCCCGATCCGAGCCATCGCCTGCACGGATTTCGGCATCCGTTTTTTGCCCTGGCGCGTGCCGAGGAAGATTTTGAGCTGACGTTGCGCGAGCGGAATATCATCGGGCGGCATATGTTTCCGCTGGTGCCCGTGCCGCCGACGTGTCGCGAGGCGTGGATTGTTTGCCTGGCGGATAAATGGTGTGCTCTGCGTGAGACGGTCGCCGGCCGCCTGCCGCGCAAGGACGAGACGGACGATAGCGCGAGTAAAGCATCGAGCGAAAAGAGGAGAGGGTAGACGGTGGGGACCGCGATTGATACTGCGTTTTGCGGCGCGACGCTTGCCGCCTGCCCACTCTCGGCACTGGTGCTCTCGTTTGCCTTTTACGGGTTTTGCGGTTGGGCATGGGAGTCGACAGTATGCGCCATGCTCAATCACGGACGATTTGCCAACAGTGGCTTTTTGCTGGGGCCGTGTTGTCCTATCTATGGTGTGGGCGGCATTGCCTGCTGGCTGCTGTTGCGCGGGATTCCGGATGCCTCGAGCCAGTTTGTCGCTGCAGCGCTCGTATGCAGCGTGATTGAGTACAGCGTAGGCGTGCTGTTGGAAAAAACAACGGGCGCTCGCTTTTGGGATTACTCGCACCTGCCGTTTAACTTGCACGGACGCATCTGTCTGTACTGGGCCTGCGCGTTTGGCTTGGGTGCGTTGTGTATTTGCCGTTTAGTGGAGCCGGCATTGCTGGGGCTGCTTGGCCGTCTGCCGGTGCTGATTGTGCGGTTGTCCGCCTTTATCGTCGCGGTCGCGATGATGGTCGACGCGTTGTGCTCGCTGGCGAGCTGGCGGCGTCTGTCCGATCAGCTGGAGCGCGTGCGCGCCGATCTTGCCGACCGCATCAACGAGTCGCTTGCCGATGCCTCGGACTCAATGCTCGAGCGCATTCCCGATTCGACGATTGACTCGGTGGCACAGACACACATCCGTAGCCGTGCCGTTAACGCTTGGCTGGCCGAGCTGGGCGACGCGACGCTCGATGCCCTTCGTGAGAAGGCTTCGATGCCGACGTTTATCGCAGATGGTGCTCGCGGCCTGGCACTTGCTGCCCGCCGCGTGGCCGATGCCGCGCCGAGCATGCCGCGTCCGTCGCTCAGTCGTCGCCTTGCCGGCAAGCGCATGAGCCGTCCGGTGCCAAGCGTGTCGCTCAGCCGCCGCGACCTACGCTTCTTTAACGCCTTCCCGCGTCTGCGCATCAATCGCTACGAAGGCGTCATTCGAGCAACTAATCTCCGCGACCGAGCCCGCGAGCTGTTCCGCCACTAGCCGAGACGGGCGCGCTCACGGCTTCCTTGCTCGCGTATTTCCCGTTCGTTTCGCGTCCGTTGCCGCGCCGTTTCCAAGATTGCGGCGCCGTTTCCATTCGACAACGCCGCGTTTAACAACGCCGTATCTGGTCTACACCAGTTGCCCCTCGGCCGCATTATGGGCGCCGACAACGTTCATGCGACCAAGGGAGAGCGAATGTACGATACGGGATCGACAACGTTTATGCTCATCTGCACCATGCTCGTGTTTTTAATGACACCGGGTCTGGCGTTTTTCTATGGCGGCCTGTCCAGGCGCAAAAATGTCATCAACACCATGCTCATGTGCTTTGGCGCCATTGGTCTGGTTGGTGTGCTGTGGATTGTTGCCGGCTGGTCTCTGGCCTATGGCGGCGACGGTTCGAGTCCGTTTATTGGAGGCCTTGACCAGCTGCTGTGCCTGCCGGTGCTCAACCAGGTGCTGCAGGCGGCTGAGGGCAATGCTGCGGACGGTGTCGTCTACCCTCAGATCATCAACATCGCCTTCCAGATGGCATTTGCCATGATCACGGCTGCTATCGTCACGGGCAGCCTGGCCGGCCGCGTTAAGTTCGGTGCCACGACGGCCTTCCTGGGTATTTGGCTGCTTGTGGTCTATGCGCCGCTTGCCCACATGGTTTGGGGCGGCGAGGGCTCCTTTATCGGCGACATCATCGGCGCGCTCGATTTTGCCGGCGGCGACGTGGTGCACATTTCGTCCGGTCTTACGGGCCTGATTCTCTGCTTAATGCTCGGCCGTCGTCGCGGTTTTGGCATGGTGAGCTACCGTCCGCATAACGTGCCGTTTGTGGCGCTGGGCGCCGGGCTGCTTTGGTTTGGCTGGTTTGGCTTTAACGGCGGCAGCGAGTTTAAGGCCGACGCCGTGGCGGCACTCGCCATCCTCAACACCGTGACGGCCAGCGCGGCGGGCATGGTCTCGTGGCTTGCCGTCGAGCGCGTGCACACCGGTCGACCCACGCTGGTGGGCGCTAGCACCGGTCTGGTCGCGGGCCTCGTGGTGGTAACGCCGGGCGCGGGCTTTGTCGAACCGTGGGCAGCGCTGGTCATGGGCCTGATTGTCTCGCCCGTCTGCTACCTGGCTATCAGCCATCTTAAGACCAAGTTCGGCTACGACGATGCGCTCGATGCGTTCGGTTGCCATGGCATCGGCGGCATCTTAGGCGGCGTGCTCACGGGCCTGTTCTGTGTGCCGGAGCTTTCGTGGACCGGTAAGGGTGGACTGTTCTACACGGGCGACGTGTCGCTGCTCATCTCGCAGATTTTGGGCATTATGGTGACGGTCGTTATTGTGCTGGTGCTCGACTTGGTGATCGCCGCGGTGGTCAAGGCACTGTTCCACGGCAGCCTGCGTGTGGACGAGGCCGACGAGGCGCTGGGCCTGGATGCGAGTCAGCACGGCGAGAGCGCGTATCCTTCGTTCTCCGGACTCGATTAGCAGCTTCCCCAAGCTCCGCACCTTGCCGTTCAATCGTCGCGCGGCTTTCCCAGGCATCCGATCTTGCCCCTCAAACCGTCGCTTGCGTACCGAAGTACGCGGCGCTCCTCTTTCGGAGCAATCTCGGGCACCTCGAAAACCCGCGTCATTGAATGGCAATTCATTTCTTTTATTGAAGAGAGGAATTTACTATGAAGAAGATTACGGCGATTGTTCGTGCCGAGAAGCTTGAGGTTCTTAAGGACGCGCTGTTTGCTGCTGATGTTCGCGGTATGACTATCAACCAGGTGCAGGGCTGCGGTGCACAGCATGGCTGGAAGGAATACGTGCGCGGCAACGAGTTGCTTGTCAACACGATCCCTAAGGTGCAGTTCACGCTCATTTGCGCCGATGAGCATGTCGACGGAATTGTCGAGATTATCTGCAATGCTGCTCGCACCGGTGCCGTTGGAGACGGCAAGATCTGGGTCGAGCCGGTCGAGGAAGTTATCCGCATCCGCACCGGCGAACACGGCCCCGCCGCGGTGTAGGACGATCTTTCGCCTAACGGGCGCGCTTCTCTTGGGGCGCGCCCGTTCTCGTCTACAATATCGTGCAGACGAAGGAGAGGCACGCCCATGATCAAGATGTTTGCGAGTGACTTAGACGGAACGCTGCTGAACGCCCTGCACGAGGCAGATGGGACTATCCGCCGTGCCATTCGCGAGCTGATCGAGGCCGGCCTGCATGTGGTTCCCGCGACCGGACGCTCGACGCTGCCGATCGGAGAGCATGGCTTTACGGGCCTGGCGCTTGACGCCTGCTGCTCCAATGGATCAATCGTACGCGACAGCCATGGCGAGGTGCTCAAGACCTGGACCATCGACCCTCAGATTACCGAGGAGCTGCTCAAGGAGTTTCCGGATATCTGTTTTGACTGCTCCACGCCCGATGGCATGTTTTCGAGCGGATCGTTTGAGATGCACCAGGCGGGCTTTAAAAAGGACAGTCCTATCAAGCGCATCGTGATGCGCGGCATGCGTGCGCGTGGCGGGTATCACGAGGAGCAGTATTTCGACCAGTCGATCGGTGACATTCTGCGTCATGACGTGTGCAAAATCAACTGTCGCGTGACCTCGCCCGAGTTGGAGCGTGACCTTAAGGCGTACCTTGCCGAGCGCTCCGACCGCGTGGTCAACGCACCGTTCGATCCGGTGATGTTCGAGATCACGGACGTGGCGTGCAACAAGGGTGAGAGCGTGGCCTGGCTGGCGGGTTACTACGGCATTGCCGAGGACGAGGTCGCGGTCTATGGCGACGGCGGCAACGACATTGCCATGCTCAAACGCTTCCGCCACAGCTACGCGACCAAAAACGCAAGCGAGGCAGCCAAGGACGCCGCGAGCGCAACTATCGGCAGTTGCATGGTCCACGCCGTTCCCAAACACATGCTTGCCACCATGCACAAGCAGAATTCCTGCACCGTAATCGAATAATGTGACAAAGGGACTGTCCCTTTGTCACATCCCAAATATTGCCTTTACGTGTTGATGCACACGGTGTGCAATAATACTCGCACTGTGCAATAGCGCACAGGCTGAGTAACAAGGAGGACGCTTGTCCCAGCTCGAGAAATGCGATCGCCGGTCCCTTCGCTCACAGCGTGCCCTTCGCCAGGCACTTGCCAGCGAACTTGCCGAAAGCGACGACCTTTCGCGCATTAATGTCGCGTCGCTCACCGAGCGCGCTGGCCTTACGCGCCGCACGTTCTATTCGCACTACCGCGATATTCCCGACTTTATCAATCAAATCGAGGACGGCTTGCTGGCCGAGATTCGTGAGCGCATTGAGCTCATCACCGCAGCTCAACTGCCCGATCTCTATCACAACATCGATGAGCTCGAGCCGGCGCCCGGTTCGGTTGAGTTGCTGCACTATCTTGCGGCCAATCGCGATCTTATCGGGGCCCTGCTGGGCCCGGGCGGTGACCCCGCCTTTATTAAAAAGATCATCGATACCGTGCGTGAGGCCGTGGTGCCTCGTGCGCAGACGGGCATTTTGGGCCTGGCGCTGGGCACGTTCTTTGACTACTACGTTACCTACGTCGTGAGTGCCGAGGTCGGCCTGATTCAGCGCTGGTTTGAGCGTGGGCTCACCGAATCGCCCGAGGCCATGGCGCGCATTATGACGGTTATCGCCTTTGTGCGTCCCGGCGACCTATATGGCCAACCCATCGATATCAACGTGCCGGAATACGGCTTGAAGCTATTGAACCTGCAGCTCGAGGACACGGCCGACACCGCCGCAGCCGTCGAGTCCAACAACTAAGAGGAGAGACAATGAGCAAACTCGTCGAGGGCATTAAAGACCGTGTGGTCGCTGCCGCACGCGAGGCTGCGCCCGCCGTGGTAGACGCCGCGCAGAAGGCCGCGACCGCGGCTGCCGAGAAAGTTGCTGAGGCAGTTGCCGATGCCAAGAACGTGGCAGGGGAGACGTCCGTCGTCAGCGAGCCCGCCACCGCCGCTGAGCCCGTAGCCGCCGCTCAGGCCCCCGAAGGCGCGATCTTCAACCCCGAGGCCGCCCGCGGCAACCTGCACCTGGGCATCGACGTGGGCTCCACCACCGTTAAGCTCGCTGTGCTCAACGACGACAACCAGATTGTCTACGCCAAGTACCAGCGTCACCACACCGACGTCCGCGCTTGCGCCCGCGACTTGTTCGAGGGTGCCGCGACCGTGCTGCCGACGGCCCAGATGACCTGCGCCATTACCGGCTCGGGCGGCCTGCTGCTGTCCCAGTGGCTCGACCTGGAGTTTGTCCAGGAGGTCATCGCCAGCAAGCGTGCCGTCGAGACCCTCATCCCGGCCACCGATGTTGCCATCGAGCTGGGCGGCGAGGACGCCAAAATCATCTACTTCGACAACGGCATCGAGCAGCGCATGAACGGCACCTGCGCCGGCGGCACGGGCGCCTTCATCGACCAGATGGCCACTCTGCTGCACACCGATGCCAGCGGCCTTAACGAACTCGCGGCCAACGCCACCACCATCTATCCCATCGCCAGCCGCTGCGGCGTCTTTGCCAAGACCGACGTCCAACCGCTGCTCAACGAGGGCGCCCGCCCCGAGGACGTGGCCGCCTCCATCTTCCAGGCTGTCGTGACCCAGACCATTTCGGGCCTGGCGTGTGGCCGTCCCATCCGCGGCAACGTTGCCTTCCTGGGCGGCCCGCTGCAGTACCTCTCCGAGCTGCGCCACCGCTTCTACCTCACGCTCAACCTGGACGAGGAGCACCGCATTGTGCCCCAAAACGCCCACCTGTTTGTGGCGAGCGGCGCCGCCATGGCGCACGAGTCCAACAAGCTCAGCACGTTCCCGCAGCTCATCGAGGCCATCGATGCCCTGGGTGACACACAGGGTGCCGAGGTCGAGCGCCTGGATCCGCTCTTTGCCACCGACGAGGACTTCGCCGAGTTCAAGACCCGCCACGACCAGGAAGTCGTCCCCAAGGGCAAACTCGAAGGCTACACCGGCCGCGTGTTCATCGGCATCGACGCCGGTTCCACCACCATGAAGGCCGCGCTCGTGGGCGAGGACGGCCAGCTGTTGCACACCTGGTACGGCAACAACAACGGCGACATCCTGGGCACGGCCAAGGTCATCATGGCCGATTTCTACAACCACATCCCCGCCGGCTGCACCATAGGCCACGTGACCACCACGGGCTACGGCGAGGCGCTGCTCATCGAGGCCCTCAAGGCCGATTCCGGCGAGATCGAGACCGTCGCGCACCTGCGCGGCGCCAAGGCGTTCCTGCCCGGCGTCGAGTTCATTCTGGACATTGGCGGCCAGGACATGAAGTGCCTGCGCGTCAAGGACGGCGTCATCGAGCACATCATGCTCAACGAGGCCTGCTCGTCGGGTTGCGGTAGCTTTATCGAGAGCTTCGCCGTCTCTATGAACATGGACGTGCGCGCGTTCGCCAACGCCGCCATCCATGCCAAAGCCCCGGTCGACCTGGGAAGTCGCTGCACGGTCTTTATGAACTCGCGCGTCAAGCAGGCGCAAAAGGAAGGCGCCACGGTGGGCGATATCGCGGCAGGTCTGTCTTATTCCGTCATCAAGAATGCCCTGTTCAAGGTCATTAAGCTGCGCGATCCCAAGGAGATCGGCAGCCAGGTAATCGTCCAGGGCGGCACCTTTATGTCCGATGCCACGCTGCGCGCGTTTGAGCAGCTCACCGACGTTCATGCCGTGCGTCCCGACATCGCCGGCTGCATGGGCGCCTACGGTGCGGCCCTGCTCGCCCGCGATCGCGCCGGCGCCGACGGCACCTCGACCATTCTTTCGGCTGAGGACATCGCGCACCTCACCGTGACGCAAAAGCATGTCCGCTGCGGCCGTTGCTCCAACAACTGCCAGCTTACCGTCAACGACTTTGGCGGTGGCAGGCGCTTCATTACCGGCAACCGCTGCGAGAAGGGCGCCGGCCACAAAAAGCAGAAGACCGAGGCCCCCAACCTCTTCAAAAAGAAAAACGAGCTGCTCTTTAACCGCGAGGTCCTGAGCCTGTCTCTTATACACATCTCCGAGCCCACGAGACTCGACGTCAT